>JBKECB010000003.1:0-35497 GCA_047974165.1 Lactovum sp. | reverse complement strand
ACTTCGCCCCTCTGAACGATCTGCAATATGTATCCCATCAACATCAAGATATTCTGGATGATCTTGAGCTACAGCTCTCCAATCAATCACCGTCACATTATCATAGCGTCCATTAACAGATAATTCCCAATCTGCAATCGTATCAGAATTATAGGGTCCTTCTTCTCCAATATTAGCTGGAGTAACAAGAAAGATAGAGTGGTCAGAATATTCTTTAATTACTTTCTTTAAGATCTCAATATCCTTTGTTGGCTCAATTGAATTCGTGCCTAAGGCAATCACAATATCTGAATTTTTAGGAAGAAGGGTCAAATCTGATTTTAAGACTTCTTCTAAATCTGAAGATATTTTTCTTGATCCTTCAGTATCTGCAAATATATTAGGAATTTCTGATTCTAATAAAGCGAAGTTATCTGAAGTCTCTACTCGTGTCCCATGTGCGACAGAGTCACCTACAAGTAAGGTATCTGCACCAAAAGCTCCTGTCTCGACTTTTTTTTCTGATAGGTAAAGAGTTTGAATAACTTGTGTATTTGAGCCTTCCCATAAAGTTTGTGTTAAACTTGTCTGTGTCGTTGTCCTAAAAAGAGCTACCGTTGCAATAACAGTTAGCAAAGCAACTGCTCCATGAAAGGCATAAGTTATCGGCTGAGAAAGTACTCTTTTTTCTCTTAAAATAGAGTCAATCACATAAAACATTAAAGCTGATAATGAAAAAGACAGCAATAAAGTTAAAATGATTGAAATAAGAGAAGAGAGCTGATAATTTCTAAAAATAACTAAAAAAGGCCAGTGTAAAAGATAAACCGAGTAACTTAAATTAGAAATAATCTGAATAACTTTAGGCTCTTCTTTTTCTGTCTTCTCATGTAAAATTCTTAAGAAGAAAATTAAGCTTAGAGTTAAGATACTTGTAAGTAAAAAACCTAAAATATAAGTAATCTTCCAATCAAATCTAAAAATAAAGGAGAGAATTATAAGTATTACAGAAACTAAGATTGCCTTATTTTGGATTCCTTTAACAGTATGTCGTCTCGCATATTTTCGGATAAATGCTTTACTCCGAAAACCAACAACTGATGCAAAAGCACTTCCCATAAAAAAAGGAAAAACACGAAGAAAACTACTATAATACAAACTTGAATAGTCCTTACTCGTAAAAGAAGCAACAAGTAGAGCTATGAAACTCAATAAGGCAAGTAAAAGCGAAACTGTAAAAACTAAAAACTTAAATGCTGGACGAAAATAATAGCTTAGTATCCAGAGTAGAAGGGCAAAAAATACATAAAACTGAACTTCAATAGCCAATGACCAGAAGTGAACATACATATGAGGAGCAAAGTTATTCTCATAAGAGATACCTGTAGCTGCTTCATAAAAATTTGAAATAAAAGAAAGGCCTGCTAGCACTTGTTGTTTTAAATGAATTCTTAAATCTGAACTTCCCCAAAAAGTAAAAGGAAGACTTACAAAAATAGAAAAAACTAAAGTTGGGAAAATTCTGAAAAATCTTTTTTCAGCAAAATTTCGAATATTAAATGAATGCTTAACTGCCATCTCTTCTATCGCTAGAGCAGTGATAAGATATCCTGAAAATGTAAAGAAAATATCAACCCCTAAAAATCCACCTGTCAAAATTTTAGGATAGAAATGATAAAAAAGGACCAAAAATAAGCCTAAAACTCTAATATAGCTAAGCTGACGAATTTTCCCTGAAAATCTTACCTCTTCTTTTTTCATTTATTTTCTACTGTATAACTCCTTTTTTAAACTGAACAGGGTGAATGACGCCATCAGGTGTTTGTAGTCTTCCTTTTCCTTCAATAAAACCATTTTTAAAGTTTCCTGTATAAGTCCATTTTCCTTCTTTTGAGACAAAAACTCCTTGACCATCAAATTTTCCTTCTTTAAATTCACCAGAGTATTTATCACCATTTTTAAAAAGAATTTCTCCTTCTCCATAAGGTGAATCTTTTAAAATACTCCCCGTATATTTATAAGAATTTGTTACTATTTCTCCATTATGTGGATAGTCATTTGTCAAGACAAAAAGAAGCATGAAAAAAAAGGGAAATAAGCATAAGAGATACTTTTTTTCTTCAATTAATAATGAGAGTGACTTAAAAAACTTTAACACCATACTTCCTTTTCTTATTTTTTCCTTAAAATTCTAAAAATATTTGTCAATAAACATTATAGCATATTTGTTCTATAATTTGTACGATTGATTTATAGTATTTCTTCTTATTTTATGCTAAAATATAATTGAGAAACTTTGAATTGGAGAGAAGTATGAAAACAATTAAAGAAGGTGACTTTATAACGATTCAAAGCTATAAACATGATGGGAGTTTACATCGTACTTGGCGTGAGACGATGTTACTCAAAGTAAATGAAAATTCTTTGATTGGGATTAATAATCATACACTCGTTATTGAGTCAGATGATCGTCGATGGGTCACACGTGAGCCTGCCATTGTCTACTTTCATAAGAAATTTTGGTTTAACATCATAGCTATGATTCGTGAAGATGGTGTCAGTTATTATTGTAATCTTGCCAGCCCTTATACTTTAGATAAGGAAGCATTAAAATATATTGACTACGACCTTGATATTAAAGTCTTTAGTAATGGAACACGAAAACTACTCGATGCTGAAGAGTATAAACGTCATAGACAGCAAATGTCTTATCCTGATAATATCGATTTAATTTTACGTGAGAATGTCAAAATTCTTAATAGTTGGATAAAAGAAGGTTATGGTCCTTTTTCTCAAGAATATATCAATATCTGGTACAATCGTTATCTACATTTAAAAAACAAGTCTTAAGACTTGTTTTTTATTTTACTATTCAAAACTTGCACCTAAATCAGGGTGTTTTCCACCAGTTCCTGCCCAGAAACCTGTCTTACAGTTAATACTGAAAAGATATGACCCATCCGGATTATAGATATTATACCAACCTTGTCCTGTCGTATCAACTGCAATTGGAAGTAAGATATAATTATTTCCAGAAATAAAACCACGGCTTTGCATTGTTGAAATTGTCAAATCGAGAATTCCAGGTCCCCAAGCAAATGCTTCTGAGTTAGGATTTATGGATTGACTTGGAACACGAGAGCCCGAATTATTCACAGATACATTGTTAGGATTTTGTGAAAATGTTCCTTCTGCTGGAACAGCAGTATTTTCATTTGTATTTGTATTTTTCGAACTTTCAGTTGTTGTTGAAGATTCTGTCGTCTCATCTTTTGAGCTTGAACTTGAAGAAGCTACAGGTTGTTGCGATTTTGCTAACTTTATTGCCTCTTTTAAAAGTTTATCTAAGCTTGAATTTTTTGATGAAAGATCAGGAACTTTTGCTCCATCTTTGAGTATTACTTTTTTATTTAACTTTCCATCTTTGATGACATCTTCATCAAAAATCGCATTTATCGCCTTTATAGATTGAATGTCTTTAGTCAAGTTATCGTAATCATTTTGTAAACTTTCATAATCAGGATCTGTTTCTGGAATAGCCTTTAATTTTTCTTCTAAATCTACTAATTTATCAAAATTACTATTTTTCAAAGCTTGATGCTTATCTGTCATAAAGAAACTATTATAACTTGTAACAAAAGCTTCTGCCTTATCTGATTTTTCCACTGAAGATGAACTTGAGGAGATGTTAGGTTCATTTTTTGAACTCTTTGTTGTTTTTGTCTGTAAATAAATTAAAAAGGCAAAGAGTAACAAGAGGATAACAACTACAAAAATAAGTATTTTTTTTCTTGAATCTTTTTTTTCTTCCTGTATTTCTACTTTTAACTTTGGAACTTTTTCTTGCTCAGGAGTACTAAGCGGCTGCGCATTAACTCCAACAGAATTTCTGCGACTACGAGAAAGTGGACTTTCAATTTCTACAAACTCTCCATCTTGTTCACTACTATCCGTGACATCAATACTATCAAATCTCTGAGGACTCTTTGCTAATGTTGACTGTAACTCAGAATTTGTAGGTGCTGGAAAGATTGAATTATCTACAAGCTTTCCTTCAATCACCTTATTCTCTTCTTCTTTGACAGTCTTAATTGTTTGATTTTTAGTCTTCTTTACATGAACTTGGCTTCTAGTTTCAAATGGAGAAGCTTCCACTTGACTTACTTTAATCTTACTTTTAGATTCTTCTTGATTTTTAAGATCTTCAAGTCTTACTTTTTGATTACTCTCTTTTTCAATACCCTGTGATTTATCTTCAGACTTTACAGGTTCAGAAACAACTTTAGGAATTTCTTCTTTTTCACTTGTCTTTTCTTGATTTAAAAGCTGCCTTTCTTTGCTCACAAGACTATCAATATCTTTACCAAAACTTGTTTTGATATCCTCAACTTCTTGACGATGTTTACGAACATACTTATCAAGCGGACTTTCAGCAGATAGGTTATCTGTTTCAACTTGCAATGCTTCTTTTTGAACTTCTTCTATCGTTGTCTCAGATGAAAGCTTAGAAAAATCTAAAGTCATTTCACGATGAATTGCTTCTAATTTTTTAGCAACTTTTTCAGCTGATTGATCTGTTTTCTCTTCGTCTTCTTTTTTTAATTTATCAATATCACTTTTTTCTTTATCTGTCATTTTCTAGCCTTATTGAAGTACGTAGCCGGTTGTCAGATTAATTGAAGCAACAAATTTTTTATTTGCATCATAAAGATTAACCCAACCTTGGCCACCTGCGATTTGAGCAGGGACTAATTCATAGCTGTCTTTTGTAATTCTTCCTGCTTCTACCATTTGATTGATAAAACTATCTTTTAATCCTGCTGGCCATGTAAATGCTGCTTCTTTTCCAGTCAACGAAGCATCTAATGGTGCAACTGGACTGTCACCTACAGAGGCAATAATCTCCTCACGTGTTTTAGGTGCTTCACTCGTTACAGAGCTACTTGATGATGATTCTGATGACGATTCTGACGAACTGGATTTTTCTGAGCTTGATGAAAGTGAAGAAGAACTCTCTACAGGTGCCTTCGCTTTAAACTTTTGGCTCAAGGCAATTGCTGCAAATACAAGAAGTAATAAAATTGCAAGTGTAACAATAATAGGAACTAGCTTACTTTTTTTCTTTTGTTCTTTCTTTTTTAAACTTTCACTATCTTTAGCAATGATTTTATTAATTTCATCTGAATTATGAATTCTAGGCTCTGAAAGAAGTTGAGCAGAAATTCCTTCTGAATTATTATCAGTAGTTGACAACTCTTCTAGATTTTCTTCATTAAAATTAATTTCTTGAGCTGAATCTAAAGCTTCTTCCGAAAGATTTCCCTCAAAATTTAGCTCTGCTGCTTGCTCCATCTCCTCTTCAGAGAACAAGTCTTCATACGATTGAGACGGTCCCTCAAAAGACTCTGGATTAGCTTCTGGGAGAAACTCTTCATCAGCCATAAAACTATCAAATGAAGAAAATTCTTCTGACTCTTCTTCACCCTCTCCACGGCGTGCTTCGATTTCTACTTGTTGACCCGCAAGTATTGACTTTATGCGTGACATTTTTTCTTCAAAAGACTCGCTTGAATCAAGACTTGATGATGATTGTAAATCTTTATTTTCTAATTCTTCAGACATTATTAACTCCTACTTTTTTACTCTTTTTCCAAAATATTGGTACAAATAGCTTTTTAAAGCACCATTGTATAATTTTCTTTTTTTTGTTGCCTTATTTTCAAAATAAATTTCAAAAGACTCATCAGATGTTAGGATATATTTACTCCAAGTTTCTAAAGGTCTGACTGTCTCACCCATTTCTTTATAAAGGCGATGAACGCTTTCTTCGTTGGCCATTCTCTCTCCATATGGTGGATTTGAAATAATAACACCATCTAAGCTTTCTGTCCGAAAATCCTGAAAACGCATCTGTTTATATTGTATCACATTTTCTAGCCCAAGGGCAAAAGTATTGTCTTTTGAAAGCTCAATTATTTTGGGATCAATATCTGAACCTTTAATATCTAACTTTAAATCACGTTTTTCTTGTGATTTAGCTTCTATTTTTAATTGTCTTAAGTTAGCTTGTTCAGCAAACCAAGGCCATTGTTCAAAAGCAAAGTGTCGATTAATTCCAGGTGCGATATTCATCGCAATCATCGCAGCCTCAATACAAAAAGTTCCTGAACCGCAGGTAAAGTCAACAAATGGGCGTAAAGGGTTTGCCGGCCAAGTCGTTAAAAGAATAATTGCGGCAGCTAGATTTTCCTTTATGGGAGCAATGCCATGTTCTTGACGATAACCTCTCTTAAACAAAGACTCACCTGTTGTATCTAGTAGGACAGTCACCTTATTCTTATGAATCACAACTTCAATCGAATACTCTGCTCCTGTTTCCATTAAAGGTAAATTTTCATCACGATGATAATATTTTTGCAAACATTTTACAATTGCCTTTTTAGAAATTGCTTGAATAGTCGGCTCATGATGAAGCTGTGACTTTACAGATTTAGCTTTTGCGACAGGAAAGCGACTTGCTAAAGGCAAATACTCTGGCCAATCTAAAGCAAATATCCGATCAAAAAGTTCTTCAAAATTTTTAGCTTCAAATTCTCCAACTACAATTTTGACACGGTCGGCTGTTCTTAACCAAAGATTAGCCTTTGCAATATCTTGACAATCTCCTTCAAAAAACACACGACTTCGGTCATCAATTTTTACAGAATCTTCAAAGCCAAGTTGTCTTAATTCTCTTGCTACTAAACTCTCTAATCCAGCAGCCGCTGTTGCTTGTAATATAAATTTACTTTTCATTATTTTCTCTCATTTATTTAAAAAGCTGAGGCATAAGCCCCAGCCTGTCATACAGTTTTCTATAAGCCAAGTTTTGTAAGTAGATTTCTCTACCCGATAATTATCTGTCTCCTGTATACAGGTTTGACAATGCCTTCATTTCGACTTGTCAAATGCCCCTACCTTAGTTTGGGTTGCTCGCTTGAGGGGTTTACCACGTTCCACTCTTTTTGTTTCCAAAAAGTCTCGTCTCTATGGCACTTTCAGGTTAATCTGGCTTATCCAAAGACTTAGCACATTTCACCGCCGTTAGGGATGACGCCCTACGCTCACTTATTAATTCGTGAACCACAATCGCTCCAAACATCTCAGTTTGGACGAGCCTGGACTTTCCTCACAAGACATTTGCCTTGCGCAATTATCCGAAAACTGTTATCGTCTTAGATCTGAAGTATCTCCGACCATAGAACCTGGACCAAACACTGCCCTTTCTAAACGATTGATACGTTTTAATAAATCAAAATTAGAAGGCTCCTTTACTTGTGAGTTAGACAAAGTAGGAGATGCTGCCGCATTTACAGGCTGTTGCGCCGTTCTTCCTTTTTGACTAAATGGGTCAAAACGTCTGGGCTGTTCATTTGCATAATTTCCTTGAGGCATTTCCTGAACGACAGGAGCTCCACTTTCTAATTCAGCAACACGTTTTTTCAAAAACTCATTTTCTTCTTGTAAACGCAAGAGCTCTGTTTGATACGCTTCATAATCGACAATTACTGAATCTAGCATCTCATCGACTTGCTCTTTATCATAACCTCGGAGTTTTATTTCAAAATCCGTTTCATATATTTCTTTTGGTGTTAACTTAAAATTGGCCATTTATTTTTTCCTAATATCTTATTCAAGTAAGTTTATCAAATTGTGAGAAAAAATTCAAGTCTCATTACTTTTTTAATTTTAGCAATTTGATAATTTACTTATTGCTATTTCAAATAAAAGCTCTTCTTCTACAAGAGTTACTTGCTCACTTTTCAAATTATAATCTAAATTAATTATAAGCTTTAAAGATTTTCTTAATTTTTCTTTTGATATTTGTCTTACCGTCTTATTTGCAAGTTCTATTCTATAAGGATGAATTTTAAGAAAATCTTCTTGTTTTTTTTGTGACCAGCCTTTTTCTTGCATTATCTTAACCTGATAGTATAAACGATAACTCCCCATTAAACTCGCAGTTATTTTTCTAATATTTTCCTCTTGCTCTAACAAATCTTTAAGCAGACTTTGAGCCAGTCGGATTTTTCTCTGAATAATTAATGTGATAAGCTTAAAAACATTATCTTGAAGTGTTCGAGGCAAAACTTTTTCTAAATCTTCAAAAGTTACATTTTCTTTATTTTTATAAGCTTTTAATAAACTAATATTTTGTTTTACTAACTCAAATTTAAAATTTGATTTTTCAGCAATCTTATGAATAAGTTGGGCTGAAAATCCCGTTTCCTTTTGAAAATACTTTTGAAGTTCTAACGACTTTAAAGACTTTGTCTCAAGTAAATAAGCTTGTTTTTTTATTTTTTTAACAATTTTTAATCTTGAGTCTATCTTATCTTGTAAAATCAAGATTAACTTTGTTGTTTCTACAGGATTTTCCAGCCAATTCTCAAATTGTAATATTTGTTTATCATCAAAAACAGATTTTTTAGAGGTTGTTAAATTTAAACAATTTTCAAAAATAACTAAGCGTTCTTCAGCAAAAAAAGAAAAACTTTCTAATTCTTCAAGTGCCATATTTTTATCATCTGCAACCAAGTCAAAATAAGAATGAGATAAGTTTGAAGGGTCAAACTTAAGCCAAGAAAGCAGTTGTTTTTTTATCTCAAAAATAAGTTCTAAATCCTCACCATAAATTACGATAATCTGTGGATGTGCCTGCTTCTTTAGTTTATTAAAGTCATCAAATACTGTCATTTTCTTCCTCAACTACTTCAGTATCTAATTTTATCAGCACTTTTCTAGGAGTCGTCCCTTTTGCTGGTCCTACAACACCATCCGCTTCTAGCTCATTCATAAGGTCTGCTGCTCGATTAAAGCCAACTTTTAAAGTCCGCTGGAGTTGAGATGTTGAAGCTTTTTGAGCACTGATAATCATGGCTTTTGCTTCTTCAAAAAGTGGGTCTGATGATTTTTCTGCTCCAGCATAACCTGAACGATTGTCATCCTCAGCTGCTTCTCCTGGGTCAAATGAGTCATCATAATTAGGACTTGTTTGTTCTTTGATATAGTCAACCAATCTTTCCACGTCCTCATCGGATAAGAAAGAACCTTGCAAACGAACTGGATGATTTTCATCAATTGGTTTAAAAAGCATATCGCCACGGCCGAGTAACTTTTCAGCACCATTTGTATCTAAAATTGTTCGTGAATCCGTTCCACTTGATACTGCAAAAGCAACTCTTGACGGAACATTTGCTTTAATTAAACCACTAATTACATCTACAGAAGGACGCTGAGTAGCTAAAATCATATGAATACCAGCTGCACGTGCCTTTTGTCCTAGACGAATAATTGCATCTTCGACTTCCTTACTTGCAACCATCATCAAATCAGCAAGTTCATCAACAATCACAACAATTAATGGTAGAAGAATTTCCTTCTCATCTGATTGAGCATTAAATTTTTCTAACTTTTCATTATATCCTGTAATATTGCGTACAGATTGACGGCTAAAAAGCTCATAACGTCTCTCCATCTCATCTACAACCTTCTGTAATGCTCGAGAAGCTTTTCTTGGATTTGTCACCACAGGAATTAAAAGTTGAGGAATATCATTATAGACAGAAAGTTCTACCATTTTAGGGTCAATCATTAAAAATTTCACTCGATTTGGACTTGCCTTCATAAGAATTGAAGCAATAATTCCATTTACAGCAACTGATTTCCCCGAACCTGTTGACCCTGCAACAAGCAAGTGTGGCATTTTGGCCAAATCAAATATTTTAATTGTCCCATCTAAGGACTTTCCTAATGGAATTTCTAAAGGATTATTAGGATCAGTTTTAGCTGCTTCCCACATCTCTCTAAATCCAACTGTCGTTCTTTCCTTATTGGGAATTTCTACTCCGACTAGAGACTTTCCTGGAATTGGAACTTCAATACGGACATCCTTAGCTGCCAAAGCAAGTGCTAAATCATCTGCTAAATTTGCCACACGATTCACACGTACTCCTGTTGCCAGTTTAATCTCATATTTTGTGATTGAAGGTCCTACAATTGCTGATTCTACTGTTGTGCTAATTCCAAAAGACTTAAAAGTATCTTCTAATATTTTTATATTCTTTCGAACTTGAACTTTTTCTTTTTCTTGACTTTGAATTGGAACTTTAGCTAAAAGAGTAGAGTTTGGAAGTTGATAATTCTTTAATTCTTTTTCTTCTTTTATTTGGCTTGGTAACTTTGCAAAAGAAAAATGTTGAATAAATTCATCTTGAAGCTCTATTTCTTCCAAATTCTCATCCACATTAACTTCATCAATTTCTTCAAATCGATTAAAGTCACCAATAATTGGAATGTTATTATAGTTACTAGAGTTAGGAGTAAAATTTTCTTGTTCCGATGAATATACCTGAACAAAAGGATTTTCTTTAGAATAGTCTCTCTCATCTTCTAGCTGTTCTTGGAAGTTATAATCTTCTCCTTGTTCCATTCGTCTTAGCTTTTCTTCTTTTTTCCGAAGCTTTTCTTCCTTCTTAACTTGTTTTTTTTCAGCTCGTTGTTGCGCTTTTAATTCTCGTTTTTCCTCATTAAATTCTCGATTTCTTTCCTGCTTCTCTTGATGATAATCATGAGCTTTAGAAATAATTTTTGGATAAATCATAAAGCAACCTAAAATTATTAAAAATGCACTTATAACATAAACTCCAATTTCTGAAAATAAAGTAACTGATGGAGTATATAAAGCCCAGCCAATAAATCCACCACCTGTTGGGCGTTCATTTGTAGCCTGCCTTAGATTATATAAAACATTCCAAAAAGCCTCATCATTTTTATAAGATTGTGCAAAAATCATCTGAATAATTAAAAGAAGAGCAACATAAATAATAATTAATGCTGGAATTAGTCGAGTATTTTCTTGAAAAATATCTCTTCTAAAAATATTTAAAGTTAAGTAAACAAAATATAAAGCCAAAGCTAAGTAAGCAGTTGTTCCTACGAAAAGCTCTGTTAAATTATAAAGTAATACACCAAAATAACCCAAACGAGTCGTCGCAAAAAAAAGTAAAATAATACTTATAAAGTAAAAAATTGCTTTTCTATAAATAATCTTATCTCGGCTCATTGATTTGCGTGTTCCAGCTTTTTTTGCCTGTAATTTCTTTGTCTTACTTGTTCTTGCCATATATGATATTATAACAAATTTATCTCTCATTTGTCTTTTTTAATTTACTAAATTGTTTCAAGAAAAGAGCTGATTTTTTGCTCATCTTTTTCTTCAAGTTCTTTTACAATATGTAAATAAATTTCTTGAGTTATTGCCGTATTTGAATGTCCTAAACGACGAGAAACACTAGCAACAGAAACCTCAGCATAAAGTAATAATGACGCATGTGTATGACGAAGACCGTGTAAGCTAATTTCTGGAATATTTGATTGTCGACAAAGCTTATACAGACGCCCATTAACTACGCTATTAAAGACTCTTTTCTTTACAAAAATCAGCTGATTTTCTTCTATGCCTTTTGTTAATTTCAAAAAACTCTTAGAAGTTTGTTTATCTATTTTTATAACACGTATAGAACTTTTATTTTTCGTTCCTTGAAAACCTCCCTCTTTATTTTTATAATTCCATGTTTTATTAATTTTTAATAAATTCTGCTCAAAATCAAAATCCTTAGGAGTTAATGCACGCGCTTCTGAAAAACGTAATCCTGTTTTCGCCAGTAAGTAAATAAAATAATCCCATGAAACTTCATTTTTTAAAATTAAATTTGACAATAAATTTTCTAATTCCAAGCAATTTAAAAATTTTACTCGTTTATGACGTATCGGTTTTCTCTCCTTAATTACTGCTTTTCTTACAAGATCTCCACTAACAAGTCCCTCATCTTTCGCATCTAAAATAGCTGCCTTTACAAGATGGTGAAAATCCATCACTGTCAGTCTCTCATGCGTTTCAGCATAAAGGTTAAGTAACTCTTGATAAGAAACTCTGGTCAGATGTGACAATCTTAACTTTGGTGCTAAAAGTCTAAGATGAAAGTGGGCGTTCACATACTTTTGATAGGTTACTGGCTGTACAAAATCTTGTTTATAAAGTTTCATCCATTTTTTAAAATAGCTATGTAAAAATTCTTTTGACATTATATACCTCTAAAATAATTTATATCTTTATTTTAGTTGTTTTCCTTATGAGTTTCATTTAAGAAAAGTAGATTATAATTTTCTTGTAGATAAAAATCTACACTTCCTAATTTTTTTCATAAATTACTCTAAGCAAAAAGCACCTCTGACAATTTGAAGTGCTTTTTGTTTTATTTAAATTTATTTTAGAGCCTGAGAAGCAGTAATAATCGCAAGCTTATAAACATCTTCCTCATTACATCCACGTGACAAGTCAGCTACTGGCTTGTTCAATCCTTGAAGAATTGGTCCCAAAGCTTCAAAATTCCCTAAACGTTGAGCAATTTTATAACCAATATTTCCTGATTGAATTTCAGGGAAAACAAAAACATTTGCTCTACCTGCTACTTTACTATCTGGTGCTTTTTGACGAGCAACTGAGGGTACAAAAGCTGCATCAAACTGAAGTTCTCCATCAACATTTATCTCTGGATGCTCTTTTTGTACAAGCTGAGTAGCTTCTAGTACACGGTCAGCATCTTCTGACTTTCCTGAACCTTTCGTAGAAAATGAAAGCATTGCAACCTTAGGATCAATCCCAAAAAGAGCAGCTGTTTCTGCTGAAGCTACTGCAATATCTGCAAGAGTTTGAGCATCTGGTTTGATATTAATAGCACAATCAGCAAAAATATATTTTTCATTATCATCACGTCCGCGTACCATTACAAAAGCTCCTGAAACACTCTTAACACCTGCTTTTGTCTTTATGATTTGAAGAGCAGGACGAACCGTATCAGCTGTAGAATGAATTGCTCCAGACACCATACCGTCTGCAATCCCAGCTTGAACAAGCATTGTTCCAAAATAATTAGGATCTTTAATAATATCTTTTGCTTCCTCAGCTGTCACTTTACCATTACGACGTTCTACAAACATTTCGATAAGTTGAGGGAAACGTTGACAATTTTCAGGATCATAAATCTCAAAACCTTCAGGTTGAATTCCACGTTCAATCAATCCTTCAGTAACTGCTTCTACATTTCCAATAAGAACTGGTGTTAGGATTTTATCAGCATTTAAACGATTAGCTGCTCCTAAAATACGAATATCTGTTCCTTCTGGAAAAACAATTTTCATATTTTTTCCTGCTAATTTTACTTTGAGTGATTCAAAAAGTTCCATCTTTTCTCCTTTAATTTAACTATTGTCATTAGTATGATAAACTAACGTCAATATATTTATTATAACTTAACTTTTTTCACAAAACAACTTAAAAACTAATCATAACGATAAAGTGAATAGCTTTCAATCATTTTTATTATTTTCTTTGAATAATCAAGATCTGTTGCATAGCCTGAGCTTTGAAGTGCTTTTGCCGCTTCTTTATAATCTTTAGCAGATAAAACAGGATAATATTTTTCAGGATCCCAATCTACCCCATTTACAAATAAATTACTATGTGCTTCTATTGACTCTGACCAATCTCTATAAACTCTGAAATCAGCTCTAATCGTAATCCATTCTTCCTCTTCAGTAAATTCTTGAGTTTCAAGTGTGATTTTCTCAGATTCAGTATAAGCTTTAACTCCAAAAAGATTATAATATTTACTTGCTAGGCTGCTGCGTCCAAAGTCTGATTCCAAACAAGCTTGAGCTAAAATAATACTCGATAAAATACCATGTTCTTCTTGTTGCTTCTGAGCCAAAGAAGAAATTTCCTGGATAAAGTTATACTTTTCTATTTCTTCTAATTGATTTTCAAAATATTTCCTAGAGTTCTTGTCAGAAAGCTCCTGTGAAAATGAAAAACTAACTGATAGACTCACTAAAATTAAAAAAACTTTTAAAAGCCCAAAATAGTGCCACTTTCTTTTTTTCTTCTTTACTTTTGCTAAATGTTTGGATTTTTTACTTTTTCTATACAACATTTTCTTCATAATAAAAATAGAGTTTTTGTACAAAATCTCATTTCTTTCTAATTTTCATTATAACAAATATCCCTTTAAATTTCAATCTATAATTATCTATAAAATAAAAGAACATCCTTTATTTTAAGGGGTATTCAAAGGTGTTCAAGATTATTCATGATCCCTGCCATCATAAATCTTTACAGTATTCCTAATTTCAAC
The DNA here is from genome assembly GCA_047974165.1 of Lactovum sp. Lineage (GTDB taxonomy): Bacteria > Bacillota > Bacilli > Lactobacillales > Streptococcaceae > Lactovum. Next base: position 21,284 of record JBKECB010000003.1, on the reverse strand, counting down.
ATCAATAAAGCCATCCATATCATATATCAAAACAAGATAGGTACTCTTTTTCGAGCTCCAAATCCCTGCTGCTCCTATGACTGTAGGATTGTCACTTTCTACTGTTAGATCTTTTCGTATCCATCGGTCAGCTTGAGTTTCACTTGTGAAAGTAGGCGGGAATATTTGTGCGGCAAGTAGTGCATCTAGTAATTTGCCTTTCTGGTAAAACTCAAGGATACCCTCTAAGTTCTTTTCTGAATACGCAGAAAGACCCAATACTGTTACTGGATTGTCATTTTTTGTACGACCTACTGGACGTAACATTGTGTAAAGCCCTGTCTTATCAATTTTCTTTTCATTAACTTTAGATTTTTTTGTAAGTCAAACTGATATCAGACCTCCTATAAAGAAAAATATCAATTGATGAAAAAACAACAATGATTATCAAAGTGTTTCGCAAGAAGTAAAAAGAATTGTTTGACAAATTCAACATCACATCCAATCACCTTTTGATTTTATTTTTTACAATCCTAAATCAGTATTACCAATAAATAGCATAATCAATAAACAAATAAAAACTCTTTATAATCAATTCAAATTTAAAACAGTAATAACATATCATGAATTTCACCATTCTCATACTTCTGCATTCATATATAAAGACATCAATCTTCTCTATGTGTCAAAGCATCTTGATCATAAAAGTTTAAACGTTGTCATGTCAACTTATTCACATGCTGTTAAAGAACTAGAAGATAAAGAATCTAAAACAGTCCGGATGGTTTTAGCAAAACTTTAAAAATAAGACTAAAACAAAATGCATTTAGCACATTTTTGGTACAAAATAAAAAAACACCCTTTATTTTAAAGGGTGTTCGAGGTTATTATCTGATCCCTGCCAGAATCGAACCAGCAATAGAGCCTTAGGAGAGCCCTGTTATATCCATTTAACTAAGGGACCAAAATAGTTAATTTAACTATTTTATCTTATCAGAAATTAGTCTTTTTTTCAATTATAAAAATAATTTATCTTCATCAGCTTCAAATTGAACTTCTACTTTTTTTCTCATATCATATAAATACTGATTGACAGATTTTGCAAGTTGGATATAATTTTCATAACTTTCTTCTTCTCTATTCTCAATTACTTGGGCAAAAACTTTAGCCTCATCAAATAAAAGCTGAGCTGAGGGGAAAATTTCTAAACTTTCTTTTTCTCCATTAATACTTACAAATTCTGCACAAGTCGTCCCTGCAACGCTATCTAAAATTAAAGTTCCTTTTTCTGTATAAACCTCGCTTGGTAAATAACTGTTAAGATTACCAGCGACAAAAAAATTCACATCAAAAGTTGGATAGCGTAAAATACCAATTCCTGACACATCTACTCCTGATTCTAAAATCTGTGCTGAATAATCTACCTGCTCAGGCTGACCAAACTGTCCTAGCGACCAGTAAACAAGATATACTCCTAAATCTGATAAAATACCTCCAGAAAATTTCGGATTCCATTTATTAGGGAGTTCACCTGCTAATAAGGCTGGCATTTTGGATGAATACTTTGCATAAGTAAGTGTAGCACCAAGAATCTTCTTATCAGATAAAAAGTCTTTTACAACTTTAAACGCCTGGTCATGAATATGACGTGCCGCTTCTAAAACATAAAGCCCCTTCTCCTTTGCCAAGTTAGAAATCTCAGAAAATTCTCTAGGATTTGAAAAGGCTGGCTTTTCCACAATAATATGTTTACCAGCATTCAGCGCTGCCTTAGCTTGATAATAGTGAAGAGAATTAGGTGAGGCGATATAAACAACATCAATCTCATCATATTGAACAAAACTTTCTAAATCATCAAAAACTTCGACTTGAGACAATTCTCCTAAAAAGTCACTTGCCTTTTCTTTTGAACGTGAATAAAGAGCCTTAAGATTATAATCTCCTGTTTTTAATGTGGCTTCAATAAATTGCTGACAAATCATACTTGTCCCAATAACAGCTAGTTTTAACATTTCTACTCCTTTTTTAAATTATATCATTTTAAACAGATTTTCTGATACAATAGCCTTATGACTGAAAAAATAATATTAATTGGAGTAACCGGCGGATCAGCTTCGGGTAAAACTTCTATTGCTCATGAAATTTTCAATAGTTTTCCTAAAGAAAATGTTGCTATGATTCAGCAAGACAGCTACTATAAAGATCAAACAAACTTAACAATGGAGGAGAGATTTTCTGTCAATTACGATCATCCTCTGGCATTTGATACCGACTTAATGATTGCCCATCTTCAAGAACTTTTATCTGATCGACCAATTCAAATTCCTATTTATGATTATAATGCCTATACACGCTCTGATAAGACTTTTTATCAAGAAGCAAGACGTGTTATTATTGTTGAAGGTGTTCTTATTTTAGCTGATAAAACTCTTCGTGATTTGATGGATATTAAAATTTTTGTTGATACTGATGATGATGTGAGACTTATTCGTCGCATTAATCGAGACATTGAAGAGCGTGGACGCTCTCTTGATTCAGTTATTCAACAATACTTAAAAACAGTCAAACCAATGCATCATCAATTTGTTGAACCAACTAAGCGATACGCTGACATGATTATTCCAAATGGACGTGAAAACAGTGTCGGAGTTGACCTACTTAAAACAAAGATTGAGAGTCTCCTTCATGAATAAAAAAGAACAATCAAAGAGTTATCAAATTGTCAACGAAGTTTTTAACGCCACAACACATGGAATTGCAGCAGGACTCGCAATTGTAGGCCTTGTTTTACTTATTATCAAAGGAGTAAAATCTGGGTCAGCATTAGAAATCGTTGCTTTTAGTATTTATGGTACTAGCCTAATTTTACTTTTCTTATTTTCAACATTGGCCCATAGCCTTTACTTCACTCCCGCTAGAAAAGTCTTCCAAGTTTTTGATCATTCAGGTATTTTCTTACTTATCGCTGGAAGTTACACTCCTTATTGCTTGATTAGTCTTAATGGCTGGCTGGGCTGGGGGATTTTATCTATTATTTGGACCTCTGCTATTTTAGGAATTGTCTTAACTGCAATCTATCTTCCGAAAAGACATTCTGTCCCCAGATTTTCAACTATCTTATATATTTTAATGGGCTGGGTTATTTTACTTGCAATTATTCCACTTTATCAGCAACTTGAGCCTTTGGGCTTTTGGCTACTCCTTGCTGGTGGAGTTACTTATTCATTAGGTGCCATCTTTTATCGATTTGACTTTCCTTTCTCGCATGTTTACTGGCATTTATTTGTTTTTATCGCTGCATTTATGATGTGGCTTTCCATTTATCTTTATGTGGGCTAGCAAAAAAACTCTTTTTAAGATAGTTTAAAGAGAGTTTTTTTTATTTCTTTTAAGACTAAAATTATCTGGAACTTCATCAAGTCCACCAGAAACAAAAGGATGACACCGACTTATGCGTGACACTCCCATTAAAGTTCCTTTTAAAGCACCATATTTTTCTATTGCCTGAATCATATACGAAGAGCAAGTTGGATAATAACGGCAACTTGGAGGAAGGATTGGAGAAATAAAACGCTGATAAAAGCGAACGAAGTTAATAAGTATTTTTTTCATTTTATTTAAAATAGTGTATCAAAAAAGATTTGATTTCTCAAATCTTTAAATTTTAAGTTTTACAATAAATTTTGTTCCTTTAGGCTGATTATCCTCAACAAATATTTTCCCTCTCATCGCATAAACAATTTCTTGAACAAGCGAAAGTCCCAGACCTAAACCACCTTTTCCTCGTGTACGCACTTCATCTACACGATAAAAACGGTCAAAAATTTTCTTTTTATCTGCTGCAGAAACTCCAATTCCATTATCTGAGATAATTAATAGTAAATCATTACGTTGCTTTTGAACACGAATAGAAATCTCTCCTTTATCATCCGTATATTTCACGGCATTATCATAAAAAATAACAAGAATTTGTTTGATTAACTCTTGGTCCAAATTCAACTTTCCTTTGAGCTGAATTTGACTTGTAAATCTCTTATTTTTTTCTTTAGATAGTATTTTAAAATTATCAAAAACTTCCTCAAAGAAAGAAATATCCGTTTCTACAGGTTGAATTCTTACTGAACCATCAGATTTTGCCATATTTAAAAGATTTTTAGTTAATACTCGCATATTTCTTACTTCATTAAGACTGGCTGAGATATGTTCAGATTCTTCTAATATTGTCGCATCTGGATGCTGAAACAGAAGCTGCAGCCTATTTTGCATAATGGCTAGCGGGGTCCTAAGCTCATGACTCGCATTAGACACAAATGCCTTTTGTCTTTCTAAGGCTAGCTCTAAGGGGTGGATAGACAGACGTGAGAGTCCAATCGCAAAGAAAAGAGATAAAATCCAAAAAACTAGCATTGTAATAATAATCTCTGTCATAATTGTTGAGAGACTATCACGTATCTGATTAACATTTTGAAAAATCTGGATGTAGGCAATCTTAGTTCCATTAATTGTAATCTGATTTTCTTTTTCTACTTTTGAAATAACTGTTCTAAATGCTTGATTTTCAACATTCTGACTTGTAACAGTTTCCAGAGCACTAATATCCATCTCAAGTTCATTTTCTTGCATAAGACTTGCCATTGGATCAATTTCAGTATTTAATATCAGACCATTTTCATCAAATAAAATAACATAAAAACCCGCATTTTTTAGTTGATGATAACTATTTGAATTTTCTGGTAAAGGATTTTTTTCAATAATTGATTGATTAAGATCGTCAGAAGGGAGCTTATTTGAATTTTCATACCCTAAGGAATTAGTCCCTATTAAAGAAAGTTCAACAGAATTATCCTTTCTCATCATTAAATCAGCATCAGTTGTACGGTAAACTCCTGCTTGAATCACTTGGATAATAATTGCGGTCATAATAACAAAAATTGTCGTAAATGCAATTAGAAAATAAAGAAAGTTCCGACCTGCCTTATGAAAAAAAGTGAGTACCCTTTTTTTAAAAGCTAAAAATTTTTGTTTCATTTAAGAATATATCCTACATTACGTAAGGTTTGTAACTTTTCTGTAAACTCCGTCCCTTTTAATTTTTTTCGTATCTTAGACATATAAACCTCAACAACTGTCACGGTTGTATCACTATCAAATCCCCAAATACGATCAAAAATTTGCTCTTTTGGTAAAATTACATTTTGATTTTGTAAAAGATAGACCACTAAATTAAATTCTTTTCCTAAAAGTTCAACTTCTTTACCCTCAACTGTCACATTTTGATTAAGTAAATTAACTTTTACCTCACCATAATTTAAGGTATTATCATCATCTAACTTCCCTGCTCGTTTAAGTTGAGCCATAATTCTCATCTTTAATTCATCAAGATAAAAAGGTTTGGTTAAATAATCATCTGCTCCAATTTCAAAGCCTCGCAGCTTATCATCTAAACCTTCCTTTGCAGTCATAATAAGCACGGGAGTATTAATCCCTTTATCTCGTAAACGTTTTAGTAAATCAAAACCATTTAATTCTGGAAGCATCAAGTCAAGAAGAATCATATCATAAACTCCCTGTTCTGCTTCATATAAGCCATCCTCACCATCAAAAGTTTGTGTCACTTCTGCAAAAGATTCCAAAAAATCTGTTACTGAGTTTGATAAAGAAACATCATCTTCTACTAAAAGTAATTTTATCATTTTTTCTCCTTATTTTATTCTTAATTTATAATATTTTAAGACTCTATACTTTCTTAAAGCTTAAACTTAACTTTAAAGAAACTTAAAAATCTAGGAAAGCAGATTTTAAATTGTTTTGACTGAGTCACGCTCTACCAAATGAAAGGGAACAAGTACTTGTTGTTTTTCTCCTGTCTTTATCGTATGTTGAAGGACTGCCACTGCTTTTTCTCCTAGTTGCCTCACATTAATTCCATAAGTCGTTAATCGTGGTTGGATAAGTTCTGACAAATAGCTATTATTAAAAGAAATAATAGATAAATCATCTGGAATCTGGACTTTTTGATTTTTCAAACGCTCAATTAAACTTACTGCAATCCAATCATCCAACATTACAGCAGCAGTCTCATCTGTTCTAACAAAATTTGTATTGTAAATATTAACAACTTGACAAGTATTTTTTCCTACGCTATCTAAAAAACCTTGTAATCTTTCTTTTGAAAAATTCCCACGAATTTCATCAATAAAAAATAAAAGTTTTTTATGTCCACGCGATAAAAGATATTGAGCTGCTTCAACTCCCATCATATAATTATCATTATCCACAGAGTTAATATTTTTACCTTCTTTTTCAGGACTTCCCACTAAGACAAAAGGTATTTTTTGAGTTTCAAGATAAGATCTAACAGAGTCATTTTCAGCATATAATACAATAAAGCCATCCACTCGTCTTTCTAGATGCATCCGTCGAACTTGACTTTCTAACTCTTCAACTGATCGTCCTGTCGCAATTGCAACAGTCACTAAATTTTCACGTGCACTTTCATTAATAGCAGTTAATATTTTCATAAAGAAAGGTTGATTGGACTGATCTGCAATTGCTGGAAAGACAACTCCGATAGCATTCACTTGCTGTGAAGCAAGCATTTTTGCATGAAGATTTCCAACATAGCCCATATCATCTGCAATTTTTTGTATTTTTTTTCGAGTAACTTCAGAAATTGTCTTTGACCCATTCAAAGCTCGGCTTACAGTAGACTTATTTACTCCAGCTTGTTGAGCAACATCATCAATTGTTACAATCATCTTTTCTCCTTTCTTTATTATTTACTTTATTTATTTCTTATTCCAAATCTTACAAAGATAATCATAGGTCAATTGACTAGTATCTGAAACCAATGCAATATCTGTTCCTAAATCCTCTGCTTTTCCTACACCAACAGGAAGAGCTTTTGCTGCTTTAATTGCAGCAATTCCTGCGGATGCATCCTCTACACCAATTGACTTTTCAATAGGAACAGAAACCTCAAATGCCGCTGCTAAGAAAATATCTGCTGCTGGCTTTGATTTTTCTACTTTAGCAGGGTCTGCAATTGCATCAAACATTTCTGTTAAGCCTAAACGCTCTAGTAAAAAAGGTCCATTTTTTGAAGCAGAAGCTAAAGCAATCTTAATTCCATGAGCCTTTAAATCTGTCAAAAGCTGTAAAATACCTGGATAAATATCAGCTTCTGAAACCTCTTCAATAGACGCAACATAATTTTCATTTTTACGCTGTGCAAGAGCTTTGAACTTTTCTTCACTTACTTTTAGTTGACCTAAATCAAGTATTTTTTGCAAAGAATCCTCACGTGAGACACCTTTGAGCTGCTCATTAAACTCACGATCTACTCCATTAATCCCAAGCTCTTCAGCCAATTGTTTCCAAGCTCTAAAATGATACTCTGCAGTATCTGTAATAACACCATCCAAATCAAACAAAACTGCTTTAAACATCTCTATACTCTATTCCTATCTTTTATATTAATCGTGTATCTGTCTCATATGTGTCAGTTAAAATAACACCTTGATCATAAACTCTAATTGCCAAGTTTTCACCCGAAATTAACTGAATACTTATTTTTTCTGCAACTTTTATCTCTAATAAATTTCCTCTATAATTAATACGGAATTTATAACTTTTCCAATTTTTAGGTAATTTAGGAGCAAAGGTAAGCCCTACATCTGTTTTCATCTGTGCAAATCCTTGAACAATTGCAAGCCACGAGCCTGTCATTGATGTGATATGAAGACCATCTTCAGTATCGTTATTATAATTATCAAGATCTAGGCGTGCCGTACGGGCATACATCTCAACCGCCTTATCCATATAACCTAACTCTGAAGCTAAAATAGAATGTACAGATGGTGAAAGTGAACTCTCATGAACTGTATAAGGCTCATAGAAATTAAAATTACTAGACTTTTCAGCAAGACTAAAGTTATGTCCAAAGAAATAAATTCCTTGTAAAACATCTGCCTGCTTAATATAAGGACTTCTTAAGATTTTATCCCAAGACCAATTTTGATTTAAAGGAAGATCTGAAGCTTTTAACTCTGACACTGGCTTTAAGTCTTTATCTAAAAAGCCATCATGTTGCACAAAGATTCCAAGATGAGGATCTACTGGATAGTACATTCTTTGAACAATATCATGCCAATGTGCTAATTCAAGTGCATCTACTTTTAAATCTGGACGAGGGTGTTTCACTAAACTTTCTGTTGTATAAGAAAGAGTCCAAGCAGCTAAGTAGTTTGTATACCAATTATTATTTATATTATTTTCATATTCATTCGGACCTGTTACTCCATGAATCATATATTTCTCTGAACTTGAGAGATGTACACGATCTGTCCAAAATCTTGACAACTCAACCAAGACTTCAAGTCCTTCATTTTCTAAATAACTCTCATCTCCAGTATAACTTGTATAATTATAAATCGCATAAGCAATTGCACCATTTCTATGGATTTCCTCAAAAGTAATCTCCCATTCATTATGACACTCAATACCGTTAAAAGTTACCATTGGATAAAGAGCACCCGCCAATCCCTGTTCTTTAGCATTATGCTTTGCAGCTTCTAAATGATTGTGTCGATATTTTAAAAGATTTTTTGATACTTTTTGATCGGCTAAGGCAAGGTAAAGTGGAAGAGCGTAAGCTTCTGTATCCCAATAGGTTGCCCCACCATATTTTTCACCTGTAAATCCTTTAGGACCAATATTTAAACGCTCATCTTCTCCATAGTAAGTTGAAAAGAGCTGGAATAAATTAAAACGAATTCCTTGTTGTGCTTCTTCTGAACCTTCAATCTCAACATCTGAAATCAGCCAACGTTCTTCCCAAAGTGCAGCATGTGCCTTATAAAGTTCAACATAACTTTTTTGTGAAAGCTCTTGACTAATTGCTTGAGCTGCCATGTCTAACTCTTCAAGGCTTTCATAATCTCTTGATGTTGTCACCACGATTCGACGTTCTAATGTTTTAACACCTTCTGCTTCTAAGTTTGCTGTCAAAATATCAACAACACTATCCTCAGACTTACTTTGCTCAGAGCTTGAAAAATTCCCTGAATAAGATTGTTGCACTTCAACTGTAAAGCGTTCAATATTAAAATCATTTTCTACAGTTTTCGCAACAAGTTTAGAGCCTTGTTTTCCATCATTACTTAGCTCAATAATTTCCCAAAATTTCTCTCCATAGTTACTTGACTCATTATATACATCTGCATCTACATAAGAGGCTACTTTTATATCATGCTCTTTTCCATCAATACTTTCAAACATAAAAGCAAAAACTGCCAGTTCCTTTTGTGCTAAAGAAAAGAATCTTTCGGTAGAAACTTGAACCCCTCCAAATTGATAATTATAAGAAAATGTCCCTTTTTTCATATCTAATGAGATATACATATTTTCCACCTCATCAGTTGCCAGATCAACCTCTTCATCATCAATCAAAATACGAACTTTGGCAAAATTTATAGCATTTACCACTTTTCCAAAATACTCTGGATATCCATTTTTCCACCATCCAACACGTGTTTTATCAGGATACCAAATACCTGCCAAGTAAATCCCTTGATGAGAGTCGGCTGAGTAAGTTTCAGCAAAATTTCCACGCATTCCCATGTAACCATTTCCAATAGAGCAAAGTGACTCTTGAATGCGACGATTTTCATAATTTACATTATTTGACTTTACAAGCCAAGGGTCAATATCCATCATAGATTTTACATTTTCCATAATTTCTTCCTCTTCTATAATTTTGTGAATTTTATAATAATTTGATTCTACAATAATTCTTTTATTTTTTCAATATTTATTTTTAAGTATAGTTAAGAATAAGAAAGATTAAAAATAAATCAATCAACATTCCAAGATACCAGCTAAGTTGAAAATACCATTTTCTAATTTTATGTCTCACAAGATATGCAGCAATAAAAGCTCCAAATGCTCCTGAAAAAATAGTCATTAGTAAAAGTGTTTTTTCTGAAATTCGCCAATACTTTCGTTTCGCCGTCCATTTATCTAATAAATAAGCAAAAAATACTATCAAATTCCAAGAAATTAAAAGAATTATTAAGATTAATTTCATTTATTTTCTCCTTATACTTTAAGTAAATATTCCATAAACTAGTTTAACATTTACTTAACTCAGATAATAGCCATAAGCTAATAAAATCTTTTTAATTAAAATTTACTTCGTTATTTATAAATAACAAATCCTTCAGCTTTAAGTTGATGATTTCTAAAGTTATGACTGAGTAAAATTTTGCCTGTTTCTAACTTCCAATCTTCCTGACCGAGATTAAATACAGCCTTTATATCCGCGATTGAAATAATAAATCTTTTCTTTCTTTCTTCTATAAATTCCCAATTAAGTTGAGCTTCTGAAATTTCCTTAAAGTTCTCTTTTCTAAATTGAATAAGAGATTGGAAAAAAGTAAACATCTCTAAATCTTGTTCTTCCTTTTTCCAAGGCATACACTTTCTACAGTCTGGATCATTAGCTCCAGTTAATGAAAACTCATCACCATAATAAATCATTGGAAGACCTATCTGTAGAAAGTTAAAGGCATAAACTAATTTAAATAAATCTTTATTTCCTTCACATAAAGTTAACAAACGAGCTGTATCATGACTGTCCAAGGAGTTTAACATTACTTGATTTGTCTGCTTACGATAAAGCATGAGCTGTTCATTCATTTTTGATGCCATCTTTTCTAAAGAAATTTTAGACTTGATACAGCCATCTAAAATTGCCTGAGTATAAGCATAGTTCATGACAGAAGAAAACTCATCTCCATTTAACCAAGACTGTGAATTGTGCCAAATTTCTCCAACAATATAAAAATCTTTCTTTGTTTGATCACAAATCTTACGGAATTTTTTCCAAAATTGATGATCTACCTCATTTGCCACATCTAAACGCCAGGCATCGATATCAAATTCTTTAATCCAATAACTGGCAACATTAAGTAAATAATCTATAACTTCAGGATTAGAGGTATTCCATTTTGGCATATGAGGAGTAAAGGCAAAAGTATCATAACTTGCATCTGCAGTATATTCAAAATCCTCTGTTTCTGTATAATGGACTGGCCAGTTATTCACATGAAACCAATTAGCATATTTTGATTTTTTTTGATTTTTTAAAACATCCTGCCAGTAGGGACTTAAATCTCCAATATGATTAAAAACAGCATCTAACATAACTTTAATTCCACGCTGATGACATTCCTTCACAATTTTTTTAAAAAGTTCCTTATCTCCAAAATCAGGATCAATTTCTAAATAATCTACAGTATCATATTTATGATTACTTCCCGCCTTAAAGATAGGTGTGAAATAAAGGCCATTAATTCCCAAGGAAATAAAATGATCCAAATGATCTAAAACACCCTGTAAATCTCCCCCATAGTAGTCTTGTCGTTTAGGAGATTCTTTAGGATTCCATTCTTTTACATTTTTAGGGTCGTTCGTTCTATCACCATTTGCAAAACGTTCAGGAAATATTTGGTACCAGACAGTTGACTTGACCCAGTCAGGATTTTTTACTCGGTCTTCTTCGTGAAAGTAGGGAAATTTAAATACTAAACTTGCATCCTTTAAATTTTCTTCCTCATTAGAAAATATCCCACGGTCTGTGTATAAAATACTCTCATCTGTTTCTGAGTAGAGTTTGAAAAAATAGGCGAGTCTTTTATGATCAGCAGTTATTATAATCTGATAATAATCAAAATCTTCTGTTGATAGAAGCTTTATCATCTCTACTGGTTCACGCCACCAACCCAAACGTTCATATTCATAAGGATCACCATATACAATCTCAACTTTTTTCATATCATTTTTAGCTACCCTTAATCGAAGATAAACTTCTTCTTCACTATAAAGATAAGCAAACTCCGAATCCGGACGATGGTAAATTGCTGCAGTATTCATTTTATCTCCTTTTTCTACGCAAACGTTTGCATAGTTCACTTGATGAAAAGGGATATAAATCCCTTTCATTCTATTTATTCAAAAATTCGTTGTGTTGTTTCAACATCAAAGAAATGAGCTTTATTGAGATTAAAAGTTAACTCTATCTGCTCTCCTGGATTATGGAAATCACGTGGCTCAACACGACTGATAAACTCAGTATCTCCAATTTTACAATAAAGCATTGTTTCAGCTCCTAAAAGTTCAGATACAATCACTTCGGCTGTTACTGTTGTTTTAGGGAAGGTTTGTTGTGATAAACCATCTGCTGAAATATCTTCAGGACGGATACCAAAGGTTACTGTTTTTCCATCATATCCTTGTTCTTTGAGTAATTTAGCTTTTCCTTCTGGAATTTCAATATCAAGACCAGCAGCATTAGTTAAACGATTTCCCGATACTTGAACTTCAAAGAAATTCATCGCAGGACTTCCAATAAATCCTGCTACAAATTTATTAGCTGGCTCATTATAAAGTTCTTGAGGTGTTCCAATCTGCTCTACACGTCCAACTGTTCCAGTTTTATCTGCGTTTGGAGAAGATGACATGATAACAATACGATCTGCAAGTGTCATCGCTTCTGTCTGATCATGAGTAACATAAATAGTTGTTGCACCAATACGACGGTGTATTTTTGCAATTTCTGCACGCATTGTCACACGAAGTTTTGCATCTAAGTTAGACAGTGGCTCATCCATCAAGAAAACTTTTGTGTCACGCACGATGGCACGCCCCATTGCGACACGCTGGCGTTGTCCACCTGATAAATCTGCAGGTTTACGATCTAAAAGATTTGTTAATCCTAAAATCTCAGCCGCTTCTTCCACACGTTTTTTAATTTCATCTTTACTGTATTTACGCAATTTAAGACCAAAAGCCATATTGTTAAATACGGTCATATGAGGATACAAGGCATAGTTTTGGAAAACCATTGCAATATCACGATCTTTAGGTGCGACATCATTCATCACCTTATCATCAATCTTTAGTGTACCTTCAGAAATATCTTCTAGTCCAGCTACCATACGTAGAGTCGTGGATTTACCACAACCAGATGGTCCGACAAAGACAATAAATTCTTTATCCTTGATTTCAATATTGAAGTCCTCAACGGCATACTGAGTTGCTTTAGGGTACTTCTTGTAAATTTTATCTAAGCTTAGTGTAGTCATACTATCTTCTCCTTTTCTTTGCCTGCATCTCAGGCGGTTTATTTATGAGTGTTGTGTTGCTAATTTTGACTACAGCAACATCTTTTATTATACTGAAAACGTTACCAAAAAGCAAGTATTAAGTTGCTTTTTTATAAAAATCAGTCAAAAATACTTATCTATTAAAGTAAAGACGATAATTTAATTTAACCCTTATCAGCTCCTGCTGTAATTCCATTAACATAAAACTTTTGCATAATCGTAAATAAAATCGTAATTGGAACTGCAATAAGCACACAACCAGCAACAAATTGAGCAAAATATTTTACCGAGTCACCAAGTGCGCCTGAAACCATCGCATAAAGTCCATAAGCAACGGTACGACCTTCAGGATCACTATTTCCAAGAACAATACTTGCAAAAATATAATCAACCCAAGGAGCAATAAATGCCATCAGTGCAGTATAAACAATAATCGGCCGTGATAAAGGAAGTGTAATTTTTGTAAAAACTTGCCATTTTGTAGCTCCATCAATCAAAGCAGCTTCATCAATAGCAGGTGGAATTGTATCAAAGAAACCTTTAGCAATATAAAAAGTTAATGCTGCTCCTGATACATAAATCAAGGTTAATCCTACTAAATTTGTCAATCCCATTGCCTTTAAAATATAGTAAAGAGCAATCATCGCCATGAAACCGGGAAACATATTTAAGATTAATGCTAATTGAAGAAACGGCTTTCTCATTTTAAAACGTAATCGTGACAAAGCATAAGAAATAGCAATTGTAATAAAAGTTGATAAAATAGTTGAGGCTATTGCAACTAAAAAAGTATTTATAAACCAATTTTTAAATGGATAAACACTATTATTAAGAATTCCTGTATAGTTAGAAAAAGTAAACGGATGATCTTTTGAAAACCAGATATAGGAAGCAAAGCCTGAACTGTTTTCTGAAAAACTCACCACTAAGATCCATAAAATAGGAGCAATCCAAAGAATAGCTAAAGAAATAAGTAACAAATATCTTAAAATTAAGGACACTTGATTTTGCATTTTATAAGATTTCATAAATTAACCCTCCTTAAATGAATTGGTACGGCGGTAAGCAATAAGTGAAATAACTGCTGAAAGGATAAAGATCATAATTCCAATAACAGAGCCTAAATTATACTGTTTTTGGTTTTGCATGGTCACCCTATAAAGCCAAGTCACCAAAAGATCTGTTGACCCTGCCTGATAATAATTTCCAAAGCCATTTGGCCCACCTCCTGTTAAAAGGTAAATCACATTGAAATTATTAATATTTCCAATAAACTGTTGAATTAACGCAGGTGACATAACAAAAAGAATTTGTGGAAAGGTTAGCTTTCTAAAAATCTGAAAAGCAGACGCACCATCAATACGGGCTGCTTCAATCTGATCTTGAGGTAAATTTTGAATAATCGCAGTTGAAATTAACATTGACACTGGAATACCAATCCACATATTGACTACAATAACGGTAACACGTGCCCAAGTTGGATCGGAAAAGAAGGGCAAGTAATTATCTATAAAGCCCATATTCAGTAACCAATTATTTAAGGCACCATTTTTATCTAAAAACTGATGCATCATTAAAAGTGAAACAAACTGTGGGACTGCAAATACAGTAACAAATATAACACGCCAGAAAGCTTTAAATTGAATTCCTTTAGACTCAATAAGCATTGCAAGTAAAACACCAAAGAAAAACGTTGTCGCAGTTGCTGCAATTGCCCAAATTAACGTCCAAAGTAAAATAGGAAAGAAAGTTCCAGCAATGCGTCCTGTTAATAATTCTGCAAAGTTAGAAAGTCCAATCCAGGTAAATGAATTTCCTGGAAATTGATGGCTAGAATCAAAGTTTGTAAAAGCAATAGACACCATATAAAGAATAGGTAAAATAGTAAATAAGAGAACACCAATTAATGGGATTGACATTAAAGTTACATAAAGTCGCTCATTGAAAAGGCTTGCCAAATCCTCTTTTGTCGTTGGGATATGCTTTAACTCTTGATTAAGTTCATACAAGTAACGTGTTGAATTTAGCGATACAAAATAAAGAACAATAAAAAGTGCAATCACAATAAGAGCTAAAATTCCAAAAAGCAAAAGAAGCATCGAGTTATCTGCTTGTTGTTGAACATAAACTCCTAAACTTTCATCAAATACTGTTGTCGCTTCAGTCACAGTCCCCAAAGTTCCAAGCATAGAAATTGCATGGAAACCATTTAAAATAAGCCAGGCAAAAAAACTAATTTCTAAACATAAAAATGTCAAGCCCTTGAGCCATTGTTTATTTTTCAACTGACTAATACCTAGTATGAAAAAAGAGGCTTTTGTCTCTCCTCCTCCTTTTGACCAGAGTTCACGGTAACTAATTTTAGCTGAAGAAGTTTTCTTTTTAAACATCTATTTATTCCTTCTTTCCTTTTTTTAAAGTAAGAGAGAGTCTGAGATATTTCAAACCCTCTCTTCTTACAATACTTATTTAGATTCTTGAGAGATATCCTCGGCAAATTGATCTAGTGTTGCTTGAAAATCTACTGATTTAATTGTGCCATTATATGATCCTACAATAACTGGTGTTGCAAGATCCCAGAATTTCGCCATTTCAGGGAGCTTAGGCATCATAACATTACGCTCTGACATTGCTGAAACTGCTTGAGCAACTGGGTCAGCTACGATTGTCTCATCTTTAAGTGCTTCTTTATTTACAGGGATACGAGCCTCATCTTTGTAAGCTTGAAGCTGCTCATCTTTACTTGTTAAGAATTCTGCAAGCTTAGCTGAAGCTACTTGATATTTTGAACCTGAGTTAACTGCAAAACCTTTTACCCCTGAAAATGCTTTTAAGTCAACAGAACCATTTCCAAGATCAGCTGATGGGTATGTCGCAACTGCATAGTTATCTCCTAAAGCTTCAGAAATTGCACCTGAATTCCAAGGGCCATCAAGATAAGCATCAGCTTTTCCTGATTTCAATGAATCGATGGCAGCTGTTGAGGCATCTAAAACATGATCATTCGTTTTTAATCCTGCAATCCATGTCATCACATTCACACCTTTTTCTGTGTTAAATGTTGATGCAGTCAAATCTTCACCTGCTGAACCATAAAGCTCTACACCATTTGATAAGAAGAAAGGAATCATTGTATATTGTGCTCCATTTTTATCATCAGTGATTGTCATGGCAATAGTTGCTTTAGCTGTAATTCCTTCAAAAGTCTTCACATCTTCCTCTGTTAGTTTTGACTTATTGTAAAACATGATTTTTGACTCTTGAGATTGAGGATAAGCATACATTTTATCTTTATAAGTAACTGCTGTAACCGCTGCCGTAACATCATTTTCCTTGATTGTTTCTTCTGCTGTTGGTGACAATGGATTAATATACCCTGCTTCTACCATTTGACCAATTTGATCATGCGGTAATTCAAAAACATCTGCTGCACTTTCAGGGTCTTTTGAAACATCAATCTTAGCATTTTGTGAGCCTGTTGGTGATGCTTTAACTGTTACTGTAATATCTTCATTTTTAGATTCAAAGCGCTCTACCATTGGCTCATAATACTCTACTTGTGTCGCATCTACCCATAAGGTAATATCAGCTGGACCTGAACTTGACTCTTTAGTTTCAGATGATGACGAACAAGCTGCTAAAGTGAAGCTTGCAAGAATAGTTGAGCAAAGCATTGCTACTTTTTTCCAATTTTTCATTTTGTTTCCCTCCATTTGAAAACGTTTTATAGTACATTCTTATTATACGCAAACGTTTGCACAATGTCAAGCGATTTTATTAAAAAAAAGAGATTATTTTATTTTTTTGTAAAAATCAGTCTAAAGTCTGAGTTTTATTTAAGGAAACTTCGTTATAATCATTCTTGTAGATGACTCCTACATCTACACACTCCTAATTTTTTCATAAATTACTCCTAAAATAATAGAAAAAGCACTTCTTATAGTGCTTTTTCTATTTTTATTAATTTAATTAATAAGCTGAGGCTAGTAAAATAAAAACGACCTATAGTAAGATCGTTTTAATTAGCCATAAAATTTTGAATACGTGATTGATAAGATTCAAGATCAATCAATAATCCCAAACCTCCATATTGATCATAGAAATTTTCATAATCAAGCTGAGAAATATCTGGAATTGTATATTTTGCTAAACCATTTCTCATATCCAAAAGAGTATTTACTGAATTTTTAAATAAAAATTGATTTGGAATATTTGTCTCTATAAGAGCACCAGCTGTTCCTAAGGCAGAAGCTGAAGTAAATAAAGTTATTGGATTTTTCAACTCATCAATAACAGCTGCGATAACTTGCTGTTGACGCTTAACACGTCCAAAGTCATTATCATCATCATGGCGAAAACGTGCATAATTCAACAATGTCCGTCCATCCATATTTTGTTGTCCTTCTTGAATCATCATATAAATCCCACCATCAGAGTAACCAAGTAAAGATGCTTCTTCTAAAGTCAAGGTGCGATCAGACTCCACAAGCCCATCTGTTTCAATTAAATCATCTGGGACAGGAACTTCATTAATATCCTCACCATTAATCGTCCCGAACTCTGCATTTATTGAAACACCTGAAGGGAAAAGTGAGTCAACGATTGATGAAAAGCTTGAAAAATCAACTAAAGCATAATACATACAAGGAATCCCAAAGTTTTGTTCAATTGTTTTTCTGAGTAACTCTGCTCCTTGACGTGTTTCTTCTTGTTCACCTAAAGTATAAGCGGTATTAATTTTTAAGTCTTGCTGACCATCTAAACTATAGCCTGGGATATAGACTAAGGTATCTCTTAATATACTGACGAGCTTTACCTTTCCATCTACTGGATTTAGCTGTAAAATCATAATTGAATCTGAATGAGCAACACCTGAACCTTGGTTTGGTCTTTGATCAGCCCCAATAAGTAAAATATTTATAGCACCTGACTCTGTCGCCTGCCCATTAAATTCTGTTGCTTGAACCTGACCTCCAGCAGCACTCGTTGCTTTAAAATAGCCATAAGCAAAAAATCCGACAAGTAATAAGAGAAGAAAGAGAAAAAATGAAAAGAGTCTTTTTAACCAAGATTTCTTTTTTCTTTTCTTTTTCTTTTTCTTTTTTGGAATTTCTTCCTCAAAAGGCTCATAAGAAGGAACTTCCTCAATCGGACCTTCTGAATATTGCTGAGCAAGCATCTGACTTCTTGAAAAATGAAGATTATTTTTATTTTCTAATTCTTGAGAACGATAAGCTTGCTCATTGGCATATTGAATCTCTAATTCATCAAGTTCACGAAGATCTGGAGTAGTCAAAAATTTATAATTTTGTCTTAAGTAACGTAATCTTTTTAAACGTTGTTCTTCCATATTTTTTATTATATCACATAAAGTAAAATGAAACTAAACTCTTACTTTCCTGTAAGCTCTTTTATCATTTCTTCTATAATAAATACAACTTCTTCGATCATTTTTCCTGTTGTGTCTAAAGTAATTGCATCTTCAGCTGCTTTTAGCGGAGCTACCTCACGTGTCGAGTCATAAATATCTCTTGCTTGAATACTTTTTTCAATCTCTGAGAGTTCAGAAGCAATCCCTCGACTTATATTTTCTTTATGACGTCGAAGAGCACGTTCAGCGACATCAGCAACAAGGAAAATTTTCAAATCTGCTTCAGGTAAAACTATCGTTCCAATATCTCTCCCATCCATAATAATCGACGTACTTGTTGCAATCCGTCTTTGCTCTTCTACTAAAAATTCTCTTAATTTAGGAAGAGCTGAAATTTCAGACACATTTTCTGTTACTTTATTTTCACGAATAACCTCTGTTACTTCATTCAAACCTAAAAATACAGAAGTTTTTTTAAATTTAATTGGATTTTCCTTTAAAAAGTTAATAATTTCATCTGACTTTTTACTTTCAATCTCCAATGACGCTAAAGTTGCACAGCGATACATTGCTCCTGTATCAAGATAAATAATCGCCAAATGATTAGCGATTATTTTAGCGACTGTTGATTTCCCACTTGAAGCAGGCCCATCTATTGCAATTTGTATATTTTTCATTTTCTACTCTTCTTTAGTAATAATTAATGTTTGACCTGCTGTCAGCTGTGATCCATCCTTATAATAACCAGGATTTGCAGCATCGAGAGTTGGATTTAAAGTTACAATCTCTTCCCATGATACACCCGCTTTATCTGCAATCAAGCTTGGGTAATCTCCTGCAATAACTGTATAAGTATTTCCTTCCGCTGCTGAACTTTCTGATGTTGAGCTTCCTGATTCTGAGCTTTCTGATTCTGAGTTTTCTGACTTTTCACTTGAGGATGAAGAACTCACAGAGCTTACAGAACGCCCGCTACTGTAAAAATTACTTTCTACTGTTTTTAGATTTGGCTTACGACTGTTCCATAATGTAAAAATAATTGCTGCTCCAATAATTGCAAACATAATTGCAACCAAAAAAGTTAAGAAAACTGTCGAGCCTGTCCCTGATTTTTTTATTTTTTTGTCAGAATATTCTTGTCCATCTTCGACCTCATTTTGTTCATCATAAAAGGCTTGAAACTCCTGCGTTTCTTGAATTTTGCTGTTCCACGGTTCATTGTTGTCTTTTTTTGCCATTATAATATCCTTATGTTAAAATCATTTATATTATGAAAATTACTATTTTACCTGAAAAATGTATTGCATGTGGTCTTTGCCACCTCTATGCCGATCAAATTTTTGACTATGACGATGATGGTATCGTTAAATTTTATAACAGTAATGAAACTCAACTTGACTTTGAAAATCAAGAAAAAGAGCTAAAAAATGCGATTAAAAATTGTCCTACACGAGCGATTGTCAATACTGAAAAACCATCAAAATAATTATTCACTTGCTCCTTCTATTTTACCATATTTTTTGTAAAAAGCTAATTAAGAATTTTAATTATTTTCTTTTTTTAATTTTATCTTTTTCTAAGAGTAGAAAATACTTACATAATTTAAATATAAATAAACGACAAGAAAGGTTAAATAAAAATTAGATTTTAATAAATTAAATAAATTTAAGAATATTTACTTGTTTTAAGAATTATAAAACAAGTTCTTTATTCGTGTAAGCGTTTGCAACTTCGCTTTTATTATGTTATACTTGTTTCGAAATAATTTATTATACCTTTAAATTAAGTACTAACAGTTGTTATTAACCTAGTGTTATGCTATACTTTGAAAGTAATAATTTATTATTTACATTATACATAAAGGAGGTTACTCAAATTGAGTATCGGAATCGTAATTGCGAGCCATGGCGAATTTGCTGCTGGAATCAAACAATCTGCATCTATGATTTTTGGTGAACAAGAAAAAGTCGAGACAATCACTTTTTTAAATGGTCAAACACCTGATGGATTACATCAACAATTCGTTGACGCTATCGCAACATTCGATGCCAGTGATGAGGTGCTGATTCTTGCTGATTTATGGGGTGGTTCACCTTTTAACCAAGCAAGTACAGTTCTTAGCGAGCAAACAGGCCGTAAAATCGCAATTATCACTGGACTTAATTTGCCAATGATCATTCAAGCTTATACAGAGCGTATGGTTGGCTCATCATTAGATGTAGCTGTGGCAAATATTATCAAAGAATCTAAGGATGGTGTACGTGCACTCCCTGAGACTCTTATGCCTATTGAGGAAACAGTTACTGTCTCTTCTAACACTACTACGGACAAAGCCATTCCTGAAGGAACAGTTATCGGTGATGGTAAGATTAAGATTAATCTCGTTCGTATTGACACTCGTCTTTTACACGGTCAAGTTGCTACTGCCTGGACACCTGATTCAAAGGCAAACCGTATCATTGTTATTTCTGACAATGTCGCAAAAGATACCATGCGTAAAACTCTAATTGAACAAGCTGCTCCTTCTGGAGTTCATGCTAATGTCGTTCCAATCAAGAAATTTATTGAGGTTGCTAACGATCCTCGATTTGGTGGAACTGAGGCTTTCTTACTTTTCGAAACACCTCAAGATGCTTTAGCAATTATTGAGGCTGTACCAGGACTTATCACAAATATTAACATTGGATCAATGGCTCATTCAACTGGAAAAACAATGCTAAACAATGTTCTTTCAGCAAATCTAGATGATGTTGCAGCTTTTGAAAAAA
>JBKECB010000082.1:0-3034 GCA_047974165.1 Lactovum sp. | reverse complement strand
CAGCGCTTATTACAAATTGTGAAAGTTCGTGGCAGGCTCAAGATCAAACTAGCAGTGTACGCTTAGTAGAATTATCTGGTAAGATTGCAGGTAACTCTGCTGCAGTAGTCGAATTGTCTATGAATGATAACTCTGGTGGATCGCTTTTGTTGCGCGATGAAGTGACTATGTTTGACCTAGTAGGATGGGGGAATAGCGTAAGTGCGGGTGTGTGCAAACAGGGCGAGTTAGCGCCGATACCACCAAAATACAAAACCATTAAACGTTATGTCGATAATATCGGACGATTTATCAATACCCAAAATAATTATAACGATTTTACAGTTGACGATAATCCGTTATCGGACTCGTATCCCGTATTGTTGCCCGACGATATAATAGATGTTTGCCCAAATATCGATGGATTACAGATGGAGATAGTCGCAGGTATGGAAATTGCTAATGGGGTGTGTGTAACTCCAGAAAATCAACAAATATGCGACTGGCTTGTGCTAAGTGAAATCTTACCTAATCCTAGCGGTAGTGATAGTGGCAACGAGTATATAGAGGTATCTAACCCAACCCAACGAATTATTAGTTTAGATGGTTGTAGTATCAGCGTAAATGATAAGCTAGTTGAACTTGCGGGAGAGGTTCAGCCAGAGGGTTATTATGTTGTAAAAAATGTCAGCTTACCTAATGCTTCTGGGGGAACGGTTATTTTGATAACAACGTCTGGTGAAGAAGTAGTGATATATCCGCCAGACCTCAGAGATGATGAAGCCTTTGCGCTTATAGACGGTGAGTGGTTGATAACTAATCAACCTACAGAGGGTACCCCTAATAAAGGTTCTGTTCTAAAATCTAGCTCGTTGTCATCATCTAATTCCACCGAGCTCGCACCATGTCCTGAGGGAAAATTCCGCAACCCCGACACTAATCGTTGTAAAAATATCGGCGATAGCGGGGCCTTAACTCCGTGTAAGGAGGGTCAGGTAAGGAACCCTGAAACTAATCGCTGTAAGGCTGTAATATCGTTGGCGAGTGCACTAAAACCCTGTAATACTGGGCAAGAACGTAACCCCAACACTAATCGTTGTAGGAAAGTTTCGGCTGATGGTTCGGATTTAAAACCCTGTGCCGAAAACCAAGAACGCAACCCAGAAACCAACCGCTGTCGAAAAGTTGTAGCGGCTGCATCCACAGATGTGCCTAGTGATACGGAGGGACAAAACCCAAGTATAAACTACGTTGTCATTGCTATTGTGACGGTGGTGGCCTTAGGATATGGCGTATTCGAATACCGTACCAGTATCGCTAACGGTTTTTTACAGTTAAAACAACGTTATTTTAAATAAGCTATAATTTGAGTATGAGAATACTTGGCATTGACCCCGGGTCGGGAATTATAGGTTTTGGAGTAATTGATAACCTTAAAAGTAAATCAAAGTTTGTCGGTGGGGGTGTTATAAGAACCAAAATTGGTGCAAAAACTTCAGTGCGTCTGCTTGAAGCATACGAGGGTATGCAGGAGATACTGAGCGAATACAAACCAGATGTAGCCACGGTAGAAAAGTTATTTTTTGTACAAAACATTACAACTGGCATGAAGGTAAGTCAAACGAGAGGCATTATTTTACTAGCTTTAGAACAATACGGCTTGCCTATTTACGAATATGCACCCAACGAAATCAAAATGGCTATGACGGGCTATGGTCACGCCAAAAAAGGACAGATCCAAGAGATGGTGAAGGTGCAATTAGACCTAAAACAACGTCCAAGTCCAGATGACGTAGCGGATGCACTGGCAATAGCTTTAACACACAAATCTGCACATATATAATTAAGGTTGTTTTCAAAATGGCTAAAGACTAGTTTGTCGCTCGCTCTAATTGAGGGCATCTCGTACTTATTATAAAAAGTGTTTTATAATGGAGCTATGATTGCTAGGTTGAAAGGTGAAGTTGTAGAACACGACGCTAGTATGGTTGTTGTGGAATGTGGGGGTGTCGGGTACAACGTATTAGTGCCAGTTGATGAGCAGTCACACTTACCAGTTGGCTCTAAAGCTGAGCTGTTTATTGCTGAGCATATTAAAGAAGACGCGCATGATTTGTTCGGGTTCGCTGTTAAGTCGCGCAAGTTACTATTTGATTTATTAACCAGTGTTAATGGAATAGGGCCGAAAGCGGCGATGGCTATTTTGAACATCGGATCGGAAGGGCAGGTACGTTCAGCGATTGCTTCGGGGGATACTAAGTTTATTACTACGGCCAAAGGTGTTGGCAAAAAGGTAGCCGAGCGAGCAGTGGTTGACCTCAAAAACAAAGTTGGCCTAGAGGCTAGCGACTCGGCAACTGACTTCTTGGGCGACGCTCCCGTAACCGATGAAGCCGTCGAGGCGCTGGTTGCGCTTGGTTACACACCGCAAGACGCCACCGAAGTCCTGCGCGGAGTCGATGCAAAGTTACCAACTGATGAGCGGATTAAATTAGTTTTAAGGAAAAAGTACAATGATTATTTTTCGATAATTTCTTAATCAGTCTAAAAAATAAGAGAAATTAGGAGCTTTATGTCGAAAATAAACCGAGATTTACCGGAAATTAGGATTAAGGATGCCTGGTTGTTGCGTGAGAATGTGTCGCAGCACTTACATGAGCTGTGGGCTGGCGATGCAGATAAGTTGGCGGGTGATGACGATATGCAGGAGATTATCGTTGCTTATATCAAGGAGTGGAAAAGGTATGAGGAAGAAATTTTGAGTATGATGACGGGATTACTTAATCTAGAATTCCGTAAAAATATCATAGATGTTTATATTGCGCCGTGGTTTTACGCTTTTTCTGACCCGTTGGTGATGGGAGTAACTTTTACGCCTCAACAGTTCGTCGATCAGTTAACGCATGAAATGATTCATATTTTATTGACTGATAACGACAAAGCAAGTATAGATTCGTTAGGTAGCCCGGTGGGTGATGTTTGGGCTAGATTATTTGGTGACCAGCATAGTTTTGTAACTCTTGTACATATTCCGGTGCACGCTATACATAAGAGG
>JBKECB010000025.1:0-60678 GCA_047974165.1 Lactovum sp. | reverse complement strand
TTATTAGCTATCTTTTAAACTATAAATTAAAGAAAGGAGTCTATTAATGAGTATTTTAGAATTTGTATACAGTGTTGTTGCTTCATTTTTCAATTTCTTCGGTATCAAATAAGAATTAGGAATCACTATTTAATAAATAAAATAAAATAGAAAGGAAGATATAAAAAATGGAATATTTTGCATACTTCTTAAACATCCTTAAACAACTTTTAAGCCTTTTTGGTCTTTAATTTCTTTCTCTGCTAAAGTTAGAAAATTATCTATTAATTAATATTAAAAATAAACGGTAGGAGTTTCTTACCGTTTATTTTTGTAAACTCAAAAAGTGAATTGCTGAATTCTAAGCTTAACTTTTGTTATAATATAAATATGCTAAAAGATAAAAATTCAGACTTAATTTATGGAGTTCATGCAGTAGTAGAAGCACTAAAAAATGGCCGAGTAAATAAACTCTATATACAAGAAGATCTGCGTGGAAAGAATCTTGAGAAAATAAAAGGACTTGCAAGAGAAAAATATGTTAAAATAGAATGGACGTCAAAAAGCAATTTGTTGAAAATGACAGAAGGAAATGTTCATCAAGGTTTTGTTGCTTTTGTTTCAGAAATTTCTTATCAAGAATTTTCTGACTGTTTAAAAAAAGTTTCAGAAAAAGAGAATGTAACTTTTTTAATTTTAAATGAGCTAACAGATCCGCATAATCTAGGATCGATTGCACGGACAGCCGATGCAACAGGAGTTGATGCAATCATCATTCCGAAGCACCGTTCGGTGGGGATTACAGCAACAGCTGTAAAGGTATCAACAGGTGCTTTAGAGCATCTTCCAGTTATTCGTGTGACGAATTTATCTCAGACGATAGAAAAGTTAAAAAAAGCTGGTTTTTGGATTTTTGGTACAGATATGGAAGGACAAGATTATAAAAATTGGAATAGCTCAGGAAAGATTGCATTAATTATTGGCTCAGAAGGTGCAGGACTTTCACCATCTTTAAAGAAACAAGTAGACGAGATGATTACAATTCCAATGATAGGTAGGGTACAGAGCTTAAATGCGAGTGTAGCGGCAAGTATTTTAATGTATGAAATTTTTAGGAAAAGGTAAAAAAGTAATCTTTTATAAGGTAAAAATTTACTTTTTACATTTTTTTTGGTAAAATATTTCGTAAGTATATTTTAATTTGGAATAATATGAGTATCTCCAAGTGAGGAAGGAGCCATTTAATGGCGAAAAATGGACTTTATACTGGAATAGACATTGGTACAAATACAATAAAAGTTCTTGTAGCTGAGTATATTTCTGGTGAAACAAACATTATTGGTAATGGAAATGCAAAATCAGAAGGCTTGAGTAAAGGAATTATTGTAGATATCGAAAAGACAGCGATGTCAATTCGTAAAGCGGTAAATGCTGCTCAAGAAAAAGCAGGTATTGTGATTGATACCCTGAATGTTGCAATTCCAGCAAATCAATTACAAATAGAACCCTGTCAGGGAATGATTTCTGTATCAACAGGAAGTAAAGAAATAATGGATAATGACGTATTAGAAGTTGTGTCCAATTCTTTAATGCGCGGTTTGGTACCAGAACGTGAAATTATTGCTGTAGAACCTAAAGAATTTATTGTAGATGGTTTTTCAGAAATTTCGGATCCACGTGGAATGTTAGGAGTACGCCTCGAAATGAAAGGTGTTCTTTATACTGGTCCTAAAACCTTGATACATAATGTTATTCGAGCAGTGGAACGAGCTGGTTTTACTGTTGGAAATATTATTGTACCGTCACTTTCTCTCTCAAGAAATGTACTTTCAGAACAAGAACGTGAGTTTGGAACGATTGTGATTGATTTGGGAGCAGGACAAACGACTGTAACAGCAGTTAAAGATAATGCTATCCAATATGTAAATTGGCGTCCTGAGGGTGGTGACTATATTACCAAAGATATTTCAGATATTTTAAATACCTCAATAAAGTCAGCAGAAGATATTAAATTAAACTATGGCGAAGCCTCAACGGAGCGTGCAAGTAAAGAAGAGTTCTTCTTAGTTGATATGGTTGGAAAAGCTGACCCCGAACAAGTAAGTGAATATTATCTCTCACAAATTGTTGAAGCACGTGTCGTTCAAATTTTTGAAAAAGTGAGGCAAGATTTAGAACAAAATCGTATGATGGATTATCCTGGTGGTGTCGTTTTATTAGGTGGTGCTGCTGCAATGCCTGGAATTGTTGAAGTGGCAACAAGAATTTTTGAGCAAAATGTCCGTTTGTATGTTCCAACAGAAGTTGGGCTTCGAAATCCAGCATATTCTCAAGTGATTTCAACAGTAAATTATGTTAGTGGTAGAAGTGATATCGAAGTTCTTGTTACACGTGCAGTGATGGGTGAGACAGCAGAGCCAGCACCAAATCTTATGGGTTCTAGTTATGACGCTCCAGTTGTTAATAATCTAAATATTCCGATGGATACTCCACAAGTTTATCCTGAATATGAAGAAGAACTTATCCCAATTACTCAGTCTCAGCCACAGTCTGAACTTGAAAATGAAGAAAAGGAAGGAATTGTTGATCGTGTCCGTGGTATTCTGACGAACATGTTTGACTGATAGGAAGAAAAAATGGAATTTTCATTTGATACAGAAAACTCAGCCGGCGCAGTCATAAAAGTAATAGGCGTTGGCGGAGGCGGCGGAAATGCGATTAACCGTATGGTTGAAGAAGGTGTTTCGGGCGTTGAATTTATTGCAGCAAATACAGATGTGCAGGCACTTCGTATGTCTAAAGCAGATCGTGTGATACAAATAGGCCCTAAGCTAACTCGTGGACTTGGAGCAGGTGCAAAGCCTGAAGTAGGACGTAAGGCAGCTGAAGAATCTGCAGAACAAATTACAGAAGCACTAAGAGGTGCGGATATGGTTTTTGTTACCTGTGGAATGGGTGGAGGTACTGGTACTGGTGCTGCTCCAGTTATTGCAAGTGTTGCTCAAGAAATGGGAGCCTTAACAGTTGCAGTCGTAACACGCCCATTTGGTTTTGAAGGCTCAAAGCGTTCTTATTTTGCAACTCAAGGTATTGAAGATTTACGTGAAAATGTAGATACACTCTTAATTATTTCGAATAATAATTTGCTTGAAATTGTAGATAAGAAGACACCTCTTGCAGAAGCTCTTCGCGAAGCAGATAATGTTTTACGCCAAGGAGTTCAAGGAATCTCAGATTTAATTACAAATCCAGGAATGATCAATCTTGATTTTGCTGATGTTAAAACAGTCATGGAAAAACGAGGTGATGCTTTAATGGGAATTGGTATGGCTCAAGGAGAAGATCGTGTTCTTGAAGCTACACGTAAAGCTATTTATAGCCCCTTACTTGAAACAACAATCGAAGGTGCAGAAAATGTTCTTTTAAATGTTACAGGTGGAATGGATATGACTTTGACGGAAGCACAAGATGCTTCAGAAATTGTGATATCAGCAGCTGGCAATGATGTTAATATTTTATTAGGAACATCAGTTGATGAAAGTTTGAAAGATGAGATACGTGTAACAGTCGTTGCAACAGGTGTTGCTCGTGAAGATTTGATGCGTGTTTCAGGACTGGGTACTAATCCAAGAAATAATCAATTTGATGCAACTATTCCGAATCATCAACAACGACAGACCAATGATTTTTTACAAGGGGTAAATCAGCCAAGTGCTTTTGGAGATTGGGATATAAGACGTGATAGCTCACAGCCTAGCTCTAATCGATCTAATGTTGGACAAAATAGAACAACACCAATCAATACTTTTACAGGATTTCCAACAAGTTCTGATGATGATTTAGATACGCCTCCTTTCTTACGTAATCATTAATAAAATGATATTAGAAAAGAATCTTGCTGAAATTCAAGTATCAATGCGTAAAGCAGAGAAAGAAGCAGGGAGATTGAAAAATTCTGTTCAGTTGATCGCGGTGACAAAATATAGTGATTCAGAACTGACTCGAAAATTTGTAGAAATAGGTATCAAGGAATTAGCTGAAAATCGTGTAGATAAACTTTTAGAAAAACAAAAAGCTTTATCTGATTTAAAAAATATCCGTTGGCATTTTATTGGCAATCTTCAACGAAGAAAGGTAAAGTCTGTAATTAATTCAATTAATTGCTTTCATGCTTTGGATTCGTTAAAATTAGCAAAAGAGATTTCAAAGTATGCCAGTCATAAAATTTCTTGTCTACTTGAAGTTAATATTTCAGGTGAAAAAAGTAAACTCGGTTTTTTACCTGAAGAATTAGAACAAATTGTAAAAGAAATTTCTCTACTTGAGAATATCGAGATTATAGGTCTTATGACGATGTCACCATTAAATGCTGATGAGGAAACAATTACAAAGATTTTTCAAACAGCAAAACAACTAAAAGAAAAAATAAAAGAGATGAACTTACCGAACATTCCTTGTACAGAGCTTAGTATGGGAATGTCGAGTGATTATAAAATTGCTATAAAACAAGGAGCGACAATGATTCGAATAGGTCGTGACTTCTTAAAAAGTGAGATACATCTTAGCTAATCAAAGGAGCAAGTATGGGGTTACGTGACCAATTTGATAAACTACGAAACTATTTCATCGAAGATGACTATGACGAGGATGATGAAGTTTTTGAGAACCATCCTGCTCCAAGGTCATCGACAGTCAATTCGAAAAAAATAAATACAAATATATATTCTGGACCACAACGTACACCTCCTCAAGTACCATCACAACCAGTAATTTCACAACCAAGTGCACAGCAACGAACAGCACAACAGCGAACCATGCAACAAGTGGCAAGACCGATTGGTGTGGGTACAGGAGCAAGACCAGTTCAACAACATGTTCCTTCGCCTTCAAATGTTCATCGATCAATGGGAGGGAATTCAGGAATTAATCCTGCTTATGTAAGTAAAGCCAATCCACAATCGACTGTTTTGACTCGTGCAACAGTAGGTGCTGTATCAAGTTCGAAAATCTCAATGGTAACACCACATGCTTATTCAGAAATTACGGACATGGCAAATACTTTAAGGTCAGGAATAACGATTATTGTGAATTTTAAAAATATGGGAGATCAGCAAGCAAGACGATCTATTGATTTTTTGACAGGTGTTGTTTTTGTTTTAGAAGGGGAAATCGAGAGTATTGGTGGTTCGTCTTATTTAGTAACACCTACTGGAGTAGATGTGGAAAGGGCAAGAGAAAGTGCACTCTCTCTTGGTGCAAGCCAAGGGTTTGAAGGAATGGACTTTATGGTAAATTAAGATGATTATAAGTTTAATATACTATTTCATTAGAGGATATATATTTATTTTATTTATTTATGCAATTTTGTCTTGGTTTCCAACAATGAGACAAAGTTCCTTTGCTAATTTTATTGAACGCTTAGCTGAGCCATACTTAAGCATATTTGATCGTATTCCGACAAGAATCGGAATTTTTGATTTTAAAATTTATCTTGCAGTTATAAGCTTATTAGCGATTCAAAGGTTTTTATTTATATTTTTTTAAATGAAAAAGAATTCTATTTATCAGCATTTTCTAGATTCAGAAAAAAGTTTTATTGATCAAGTTTTTGATTGGATAAGTCAAGCGGAGCAAAGGAAATTTTATTGTAGTAAGTTTTTAAATCCTAGAGAACGAGAAATTGTTAAATCAATTGTTAGGCAACAGTCTTTGATTTATCAACAATTTCCTCAAAATGCTGACTATGCAAGAGTTATTATCGCAAATAAAGAAGATGTTATTTTAGAGGAACATTTTAATGTTTCACTTTGTGAGGTTATTTATTCAAGTAAATTTGGAGAGTTAGAACACCGACAAGTGTTAGGAGCGTTTATTCATGAAACGGGGCTTGAAAGGCATGAGCTTGGAGATATTCTTATCTTTGGAAAGAGAGTTCAAATTTATTTGAATCGTTCTTTGTTATCTTACTTTCAAGAAAGTATTCAAAAGATTGGAAAAATATCAGTCAAATTAAGAGAAATACCTAGTTCTGAAGTTATTTCTAATGAGGAAAAAATAGTATCAACTATTATCTTGGTTCAGACAATGAGATTGGACCAGATAATTGCAACAAGTTTAAAAATTTCAAGAACTGCAGCAGTAAATTTAATAAAATCAAGACGTGTACGAGTAAATTATGCTGAAAGTCTAAAAAATGATTTTTTTATTAAGATAAATGATTTGATTTCAATTCGTGGACTTGGTAGAATAAAAATTATAAATGAACTTGGCTTTACAAAAAAAGATAAGATAAAGGTTGAAATTGAAAAAATAATCAACCAAAAAGGAAGGTAGTAATGACATTAAGTAGCTTAGATGTAGTTAATAAGACTTTTTCTCAAAAAATGAGAGGCTATGATCGTCAAGAAGTTGATGAGTTTTTGGAAATTGTTATCAAGGACTATGAAGAAATGGCACAAAAGATAAAAAATCAGGAGCGTGAAATAAAATCAATGAATGAGCGACTTTCTGATTTTACAAATATGAAAGAGTCGCTTAATCGCTCAATCATCATTGCTCAAGAAACAGCTGATAATGTCAAGTCTCAAGCAGAAGCAAATGCGACACGTATTCGCCAAGAAGCTTCACAACGTGCAGAGCAAACTTTGGAGAAAACACATCGTGAAGCACGTAAAATTCTAAGAGATACTTATGATGAAGCACGACGTTTAGTTAATGAGTCAGATGAGCTTAAGCGGGGGATGAGAAATTATTATCAACGGACGACAATGCTTATAGAAGGACAGTTGGCAAGTATTAAATCAAGTGATTGGGAGGAAATTTTACGCCCTTCACCGATTTATGTTGGAGATACAGAAGAAAAGCTTCGTGAAATTATTGAGCATACCAATCAACATTTTCTTCCGGTTAATGAACGTGGAGAAGTTATTCAACGTAGCGGAGAAAAATCAGAAGAAACATTAGATAGTTTTGCTCAAGCTCTTAATCCAAACTCACAGCCTGTGTCTCAAGAACAAGAGTTAGTAAGTTTTAAAGCTGATTCTGAAGTTAAATTAGAACCTATTATTGAAAATATTGAGAATAAAATGAATTCACAAGATATTGCCAATTATCGTTCACAACCTCACATTAAGAGTAACTTAAACGCGCAAAATAATACACCAGCTTCAGTTGCACGAACTACTTCAAATCAAGCAATTAATGCTCAAGGTGTATCGGCACAACAATTAAATGCACAGTCTCATTATCAAGTAGCAAAAGAAAATTCAGCAGACTCTACGGTTAATTTAGGTGGGACTGTTAATTTTTCTACAAATAATAACAATAGATAGAACAAGGATTTATTTGATACTTATAGCAAGTGGCAGAGGATGGAAGTGCCATAGTCTCTCAAATAAATTTATCATCTAACTCATTATCTGATACTGAATATAAGTAAGTTGAAGCGTCTTTCCACGTTACGGAGTTGAGGTTTTACAAAAGTAAAATAAATAAAGGTGGTAACACGGTTTTTTCGTCCTTTCGAAGAAGCGTGTTATTTTTTTAATTTTAGAAGAGGAGAAATAATATGAAAATTAAGGATAGTTTACATTTAGGAAAGACAGACTTTCCGATGCGTGCAGGACTTCCAACAAAAGAGCCAAAATTACAAGAGCTTTGGCAAGCAGCTGACTTATATCAAAAACGACAAGAAATAAATAAAGGAAAGCCTCCTTTTATCTTACATGATGGTCCTCCATATGCAAATGGAAATATTCATGTTGGGCATTCTTTAAATAAAATTTCTAAAGATATTATTACACGTTATAAATCAATGTCAGGTTTTTTCTCTCCTTATATTCCAGGTTGGGATACACATGGTTTACCTATTGAGCAACAATTGACTAAGCAAGGAGTGAAGCGCAAGGAAATTCCAAGAGCAGAATATCTTGATCTTTGTCGTGATTACGCCTTATCACAGGTTGATTTACAACGTACAGATTTTAAGTCTTTAGGTGTTTTAGCTGATTGGGAAAATCCGTATATTACCTTAAATCCAGATTATGAGGCAGCACAGGTTCGTGTATTTGGAGCAATGGCAGAAAAAGGTTATATTTATAGAGGGGCAAAGCCAATTTATTGGTCACCTTCTTCGGAGAGTTCATTAGCTGAAGCAGAGATTGAGTATGCTGATGTGGAGTCACCTTCTCTTTATATTGCTTTTAAAGCAATGGATGTTAAAGGAAAGCTTCCAGAAGATACAGAATTTATTATTTGGACAACAACAGCATGGACACTCCCATCTAACCGTGGAATTTTTGTTCATCCAGAATTTGACTATATTCTTGTTAAAGTTCAAAATCGTAAATTTTTAGTAGCAAAAGATTTAGTTGAAAAAATTTCAGAAAAATTATCTTGGGATAGTTTTGAAGTTCTTCAAACAATAAAAGGATCTGAACTTGAAGAGATGAAAATGAAACATCCATTTTATGACCGTGCTTCTCTTGTGATGCTTGCAGATTATGTGACATTAGATTCAGGAACAGGTCTCGTACATAGTTCGCCAAGTCATGGTGAAGATGACTACTTTTATTCTAGAAAGTATAAGCTTCCTGTTATTGAGGATATCGATGATCAAGGATTTTTTACAGAAGAAGCAGAGGGATTTGAAGGGAAATTTTATGCTAAGGTTCAAGAAGAGGTACTTGAAAAATTAAATTCTGGATCAGCTCTTTTAAGCTTTGAAAGTTTTATTCATAGCTACCCACATGATTGGCGTACAAAAAAACCTGTTATTTATCGTGCACTGCCGCAATGGTTTGCATCAATTGATGATTTTAGAGAAAATATTTTAGAAGAAATTGAAAAAGTAAACTGGGTGATTCCTTGGGGGAAGACACGTCTTTATAATATGGTTCGTGACCGTGGAGATTGGGTAATCAGTCGTCAACGTGCTTGGGGCCTGCCTTTACCTATCTTTTATGCTGAAGATGGATCTGCAATTATTAGCTCTGAAACAATAGAATATGTTGCTTCATTATTCGAAGAATTTGGATCTAAGGTTTGGTTTGAACGTGAAGCTAAGGATTTATTGCCTGAAGGATTTTCTCATCCATCCTCTCCAAATGGTATTTTTACAAAAGAAACTGATATTATGGATGTCTGGTTTGATTCAGGATCAAGTTGGAATGGTGTTTTAAATGGACGTTCAGAACTCTCATACCCATCAGACCTTTATTTAGAAGGATCAGATCAATATCGTGGTTGGTTTAATAGTTCGATTACAACATCAGTTGCAGTTAATGGAATTGCTCCTTATAAAGCTGTCTTATCACAAGGCTTTGTCCTAGATGGCAAGGGACGTAAAATGTCAAAATCATTAGGAAATGTTATTTTACCAAGCGAAGTGACAAAGAAATTAGGTGCAGATATTTTACGCTTGTGGGTGGCTTCTGTAGATTATGAGTCTGATGTACGTGTCTCTATGGAAATTTTAAATCAAGTGGCAGAGCAGTATAAAAAAATAAGAAATAGTTTACGCTTCTTAATTGCAAATAGCTTTGATTTTACAGTAGATACAGACACAATTAACTTTGAGGACTTATCATCTGTAGACAAATATAGTCTTGTAAAATTCAGTAAGCTTGTAGGAAAAATTCATCAAGCTTATGATTCTTATAACTTTATGATGGTTTATAAGGAAATTACAAACTTTTTAACAGATTTATCTGGATTTTATTTAGATTTTGCTAAAGATATTGTTTATATTGAAAAGGCAAATTCAAGTGAAAGACGGGGCATGCAGACTGTTTTTCATAAAATCCTTGTGGATTTGACGAAGCTCTTAGTTCCAATACTTCCGCATACCTCTGAAGAAGTTTGGTCTTATTTAACAGAGAAAGAAGAATTTGCTTATTTATCTGAGTTACCTCAAGCACAAGAGTATTCAGATCAGATAAGTTTAGAAGAAAATTGGGAAAACTTCATGATTTTCCGTGATCAGGTTCTAAAAGCTTTAGAAAATGCGAGAGAGGAAAAATTAATTGGGCGCTCACAAGAGGCTAAAGTAACAGTTTTTGCAGATTCTTCTGTAAGCCAAGTTTTCAAAGACTTAGATGAAAATATTGCACGTCTTCTTATTGTTTCAGATTTTGAATTTTCAGAAGAAAAAAATCTTCCTGAGGAAGCATTAAAATTTGAAAATCTCTCGATTTTAGTTGAAAAAGCTCAAGGAGAAGTCTGTGAAAGATGTCGTCGTTTAGACATAACGGTAGGTGAGAATTCAGAATTTTCAATGTTATGTAATCACTGCATCGATATTGTTCGATCAGAATTTCCAGAGTTAAAATCCTTTGATTTTTAAATGAGTATAAAAAATCTTTTGGAATAAAATCCAAGGGTTTTTTATTTTCTTAAGTAAATTCTCTAGACATGATATAATACAAGAATGACAAAAGTAATTGGATTAACAGGTGGTATTGCAACAGGAAAGTCAACGGTTTCAAAAATCTTATCTGACTTAGGATATTTTTTAATTGATGCAGATAAGTTAGTTCATAAGATGCAAGAAAAAGAAGGAAAGCTTTTTACAAAGATTGTTCAGTATTTTGGAGAGGAAATATTGGTATCTGAAGGAGAACTCAATCGTAAAAAAATAGGGCAGCTTATATTTTCAGATAATAAAAGTTATCAAAAGCTTGCCAAGATACAAGATAAGATAATTGAAGAGGAAATTAAAAATCAGCTAAAAGAAGAACTTAAGAAAAATAGAAAGTTAATATTTTTAGATATCCCACTCTTATTTGAAGGGAATTATGAGAAGCTTTGTGATGAGGTTTGGTTAGTTACAGCAAGTCAAGAAATCCAAGTTTCCAGATTGAAAAAACGTTCAAATTTAACAAGAAAAGAAGCTTTGCAGCGTATTCAAAGACAAATGTCACAAGAGGAAAAGATGAAACGGACAGATATTATCTTAGAAAATACTCAGACGATTGAAGAATTAAGGAATCAGATTTTAATAGAATTAAAAAGAATAGACAAATAAAATAATTTGTACTTTCTATAATAAAGCTTAGTGATTATGGTATAATGGTTTTTAGTAAAAGGACAGTAAATGCAAGAACCTACAAAAATTAGTAAAACAAATTTCTTAGATTATTCTATTCTTATTCCATATTTGATTATGGCCTTTTTGGGTCTTATTGTTGTTTTTTCAGTGACAGTGCCTGATCAAATTGCAGCAGGAGCAAACGTTTATAAACAAGTTATTTCGCAGTCAGCCTTTTTATTTTTATCTTTACTGATGACTGTTTTAATTTATCGCATTAATATCCGTACATTCCAACAAAATATTTTGTTAGGAGTGTTTGTTATCGTTGAAGGTCTTCTTTTACTTGCAGCTCGTTTTATTTTTGAACCAGTTAATGGAGCACATGGTTGGATTCCACTTCCTGGAGGACTAGGAACAATTCAACCTGCTGAATTTTTAAAAGTTTTTATTATCTGGTATATGGCTTTGATTTTGTCTAATCAAGAAGAGAAAATCCAAATGTATGATTATAAAGGTCTTTTTCCAAAAAAAGGTTTCTTTTACAATATGTTTAGTGGTTGGAGACGATGGATTGTATTTTTGATTACAGCTGTTGTTATCATGCCTGATTTAGGAAATGCAATTATCTGTATTTTAATTGCTTTAGTTATGATGGGAGCAAGTGGAATTTCTTTTAAATGGACAACTGGTTTTTTTAGAATAGGAATCTTTATTTTTGGCTTTATAACTTTATTGATTTACATAACGAAGGGAAAGTTGATTCCAGCATCTATTTCAAAGTTTGTTTATTTAAATAATCGCTTTCAAGCTTGGGTAGACCCTTTTTCAGGATTGACAAGTTATGGAAAGCAGTTAGCAAATTCTTACTATGCGATTTCAAATGGTGGTTGGACAGGTCTTGGTCTTGGAAACTCAATTGAAAAGAAAGGTTATCTTCCTTTTGCCTCAACGGATTTTGTTTTCCCGATTGTTGTAGAAGAATTAGGAGTTCTTGGTGGATTTATTGTCTTGGGAATTTTATTTTTCTTGATTTTAAGAATTTTGATGGTAGGAATTCGTGCTGTAAATTCATTTAACTCTTTGATTTGTATTGGTGTAAGTACGATGTTTTTAGTTCAGACCTTTATTAATGTTGGTGGAGCGATTGGCTTGATTCCTGAGACAGGAGTAACCTTTCCCTTTTTATCTCAAGGAGGATCTTCTGTTTTTGTCTTATCTATTGGTGTGGCTTTAGCATTAAATGCTTCTGCTCATGAGAAACTTTTAGAGTTAAGTGTAGAAGCACAAGCTTTACAAAAGAGGCGGGAACATTCAAGCCGTTGGAGATAAAATCTTTGACCTTTTTTGACCTTTAGGTTATAATTAAATTATTGAAATGAAAGTGAGAATAAAATATGACACTAATACCAACAGTAATTGAACAATCTAGTCGTGGAGAACGAGCGTATGATATTTATAGTCGTCTTTTAAAAGATCGTATTATTATGCTACAAGGTCCTGTAGAAGATGGAATGGCAAATGCTGTGATTGCTCAGCTTCTTTTTCTAGATGCTCAAGATCATACAAAGGATATTTATCTTTATATTAACAGTCCTGGTGGCTCAGTAAGTGCTGGACTTGCGATTGTGGATACGATGAATTTTATTAAATCAGATGTTCAAACAATTGTCATGGGGATGGCAGCTTCGATGGGAACAGTTATTGCTTCAAGTGGAACTAAAGGGAAACGATTTATGCTTCCAAATGCAGAATACTTGATTCATCAGCCGATGGGAGGTGCTGGTTCTGGAACTCAACAATCAGACATTGCGATTATTGCTGAAAATATCTTAAAAACACGTAATCGTTTAGAGAAGATTCTTTCTGAAAATTCAGGAAAGGCACTTAAAAAAGTACACGAAGATTGTGAGCGTGATTACTGGATGACTGCTGAAGAAACACTAGAGTATGGTTTTATTGATGAAATCATGGTACGTAATGATTTGAAATAAAAATTTTTTCTGAAAGGGAGTGAATTGTATCACAGAAGATTTAAAAGTATTTGAAATACATGAACGTCAACCTATTTATGTATTTGTAAGAGGGAAAAAGAATATTCCAGAATTATCAAAATTTGGAGATATTGTTTTTATTAGTAGTCAAAAAAGTTATGCATGTATTTATGTAGATTTAAAAAAATCTTTAGATATTGTGAGAAAACTAAAAAAAATACCTTTTGTTAAATATATTAAATTAGGGAGAATGTCAACCTTATCAGAGGATTTTTCAGTTTCTTTTGAAGAAATAAATGAAGAATTGAAAGAAAAAAATAAGACAGGTAGCTAACCTCTCTTATTTTTTATATCTTAATGTGTCCAAAAATCGAACAACTTTACTACGAGCATATCGAAACTCAATGTTATTTTTTTCTAGAAAAGAAAGAAAATCTTCCTGTCCTTTTTGGTTATCTTTAACTTCGAGTTCAAACTCAAAATCAGAAGTTCCAAGATATTCGTTTTGATCTAAAGCTGCAAGTCCGATAGGCATTTGATATTCACGGCGAATTGTTTTTAAAGAGCCAATACAGGTAATCGAATTAAGATCGACATTTGCAGATTTGATAAGATTAATAATTTCTGAGATATCTTCCTTTCCGTTTAGGAGCGATTTTTGACTGATGAATCTTTTTGCTTCTTTTAATGGCAGTTCGATATTATGTTCAATATTTCCAACTTCTTGAGGAACTTTTAAGGTTAGTTCAGCAGATTCAGAAAAACAACGAATTCGCAAAGCGAGTCGCTTTTCACGGAGAATTAAATCCTCACTGTCAAAGTAGTAATTAACTTGCTGAATGGGTTTAACGTGACTAAAAAGAGTTTCAAGTTTTTCAAATTCAGAAAGTGAGAGAAGAGATTTGTATTCTATTTCAAGATGTGTCGGCATATTAAACTTTCTATGTTAAAATATAGTTTGATTGTAACATAATAATTGAAAAATCACAGTAATAAGCTAGCTAAATTTTAAAAAAAGAGGAGAAAAGATGAATAAACAGCAATGGGAAGAGTTCTTAGACCCTTATGTTCAAACAGTAGGTGAGTTAAAAATTAAGCTTAGGGGAGTTCGAAAACAATATCAGAAAAAAAATATTTATTCTCCTATTGAATTTGTGACAGGACGAGTGAAGCGTCTGGATTCAATCAGAGAAAAAGCTCATCGTCGAGGTTATACAGTGGATCAGATTGATGAGATGGAAGATATTGCAGGTGTTAGGGTTATGGTTCAATTTGTAGAAAATATCTATGATGTTCTTGAGATTTTACGGCGACGTAAAGATTTTGAAATCATTGAAGAAAGAGATTATATTAATCATCAAAAGGCATCAGGTTATCGGAGCTATCATGTAATTGTAAAGTATCCGATTGATTTGATGGATGGTCATCGTGAAGTTTTAGCTGAGATACAGATTCGTACTTTGGCGATGAATTTTTGGGCAACTATTGAGCATTCTCTAAATTATAAATATGAGAGAAAAATTCCCCAAAATATTCGAGAGAGATTAACAGTGACAGCTGAGATTGCTTTTGCGCTAGACCGAGAAATGTCAAGTATTCGTGAAGAAATACAAGAAGCTCAACTTTTATTTGATGGAGAAAGAGAGCGTCTTTCGGATGAGGAGAGAAAATGGTGAAAAAAGTATGGATTTTTGATAATGAGGGTAAAGCCTCGCAAGAAACCTCTAAAAAGTTAAAAGAGTTACTTTTAAGAGAACCTGAACTTACTCTGGATGAAAAAAATCCTGAAATTATTATCTCAATAGGTGGTGATGGAACAATGCTCTCAGCTTTTCAAAAGTATCAAGAGCAGACAGATAAGATTCAATTTGTAGGTGTTCATACAGGACATCTTGGATTTTATACAGACTTTTTGTCAACAGAGTTAAATAAACTTATACAAGTTCTGAGAGCAGAAAAAATTGAGGAGTCTGTACGTTATCCTTTATTGTCGGTGAAAGTTCATTTTGAAAATGAAGATGTTCTATGCTATTATGCATTAAATGAGGCAACAGTAAGACGTGGTATTGAGACACTGAGAGCAGAGGTTGAAATTTCAGATTTTTCATTTGAAAAATTTCGTGGAGATGGCTTAGTTGTCTCTACTCCAACAGGCTCAACAGCTTATAATAAATCTGTAGGAGGAGCAGTCATTCATCCGCGTGTAGAAGCCATGCAGATGGCAGAAATTGCCAGTATCAATAA
The DNA here is from genome assembly GCA_047974165.1 of Lactovum sp. GTDB lineage: Bacteria > Bacillota > Bacilli > Lactobacillales > Streptococcaceae > Lactovum. The sequence goes on along the minus strand of JBKECB010000025.1, from coordinate 45,435 downwards.
TCGTGTCTTTAGAACTTTAGGCTCAGCAATGATTGTGGCAAAGAAAGATAATATCATCATTTATCCAGAGGAAAATCAAAAAATATTTATTACGATTGATCAAAATGAATTTTACATGGAAAACATCAAAAAGGTAACTTTTTCTCTAGATGGAAAAACGATTGCTTTTGCAAGTCGGGCTCATATTCCTTTTTGGGAAAGAGTAAAAAATAGCTTTATTGGGGAAGGATAATCTTGGAATTTACTTATATTGCTGATATTGATCAACAGATGGTCAAAAAATTATTACAAAGACAAGGTGTTTCACGGAAGCTTTTGATTAAGATTAAATTTTCTGGTGGGAAAATCTTGGTTAATGGAAAAGAAAGGAATGCAATTTTCCGCTTGTCTGTTGGAGATGAGCTGACGATACAAATTCCTAATGAGTTAGCAAACCCTGATTTAGTTCCTGAAGCTTACCCTTTAGATATTGCTTATGAGGATGAGGACTATTTAATTATTAATAAACCTGCAGGTTATGTCTCAATTACAGCAATTAATGCAAGAGCAGGTTCTATTTGTAATTTTGTCGCAGATTATTTAATAACAAATAACTATGAAAATCAAATGGTTCATTTGGTGACACGATTAGATCGGAATACAAGTGGCTTGATGGTTTTTGCTAAGCATAGTTTTGCTCATTCTGTTTTAATTGATCAAAGGGCAAAGTTTATAAAAAAATACTTTGCCTTGGTAAAAAATGATGAAAAATTAGAAAAAGAAGCTCTGATCAATCTACCGATTGGTAGAAAGGAAGGGTCGATTATTGAACGCCAGGTTCGCTTTGATGGTTTATCAGAAGCAAAAGAAGCACGTACAAGCTATCAATTAGTTGAGGTTAAAAATAAGCTTTCTTTATTAGACCTAACACTGCACACTGGACGAACACATCAAATTAGAGTTCATTTATCATATTTAGGTTATCCTTTATTAGGAGATGATTTATATGGTGGAGATATGAGTTTGATAAGTCGGCAGGCTCTTCATTGTCATCAAGTAAGTTTTTATAATCCTTTTAGAAAGAAGCAGATTTTTGTAGAAAGTGAGCTTCCCAAAGATATGAACTTACTTATAAAATAAAAAAGTTGACAGTTAATTGTCAACTTTTTTATTATATCAATAGTAGTAATATACTTCTTCTTGACGAATGTAATAAATTAGGAACCCTATCATAGTAAAACTTGTGATTCGTTGTTTTACTGCTTACTTTATTACTTCTTTTTATCATAATGTTTGTTTTTTAGTGATGAATAAAAATGCCAACCCACTACAGAAGAAAAAATAAATTCTAGTTATGTAGTACTATAAAAAGTAAGTAGTAATCTATAAAAAGCTGATTATTGAAAGGTCACATTGAATAATGTTATGGTTGAAAGATTTGCTCAGAGCTTTATTTATCGAATGTAAGCTTACCTCTTTCCGACTATTTTTATTCTCTGCCTTATTACAGTATTAATCCATATTATTGGCTTAAACTTTATTGGAAACTTAAGTCTTGAAGATATGTTTCCAACAGCTTTATAGAAGCTACAGTTGAAAAAGCTTTTCTTTTACTTTAGCTTGGGTACTCTTCTTTACTTTATTTTCTTTTTAGTAAGTTACATCAGTGCTGGTTTTTTTAATGGTTGGAGTTATTGGAAGTAGCCTCTGATATTTGAGACAAAAACATATGACAAGATTATTGAAACAAGTGAAGTAGTTTTACAGACAAGTATTCTTTATTAGCTTAATCTTTTATTCTTAGTTTTATTTGTCTCTGTCATTGTTGACTTGATAAGAAATAAAATGACTGCAATGCTGGTCACTATTCTTGGAGTTGAGGCTTTAGTGCTGACAATAGAGATGATTGTTCCTTTGAATTCTATTTTATACTTATTGCCTACAACTTATTTTAAAGCAACAATTATCGTTAATAATCACAACGCATAATGTTAATCTTAGGTTTAATATAGGTTTTGTCATGTTAGTTATTTATAATATTCTTTTGCTTTCCTATGTATTTTGAGAAAGATGAAGATAGAAAAAAAGTAGCTTTTATTAAGAAATTAAAAAATTTGCCAATCGGCAAATTTTCTTATTTAAAGTCCCAATCTTTAATAATTTTTACAGTTTTGATACTAAAAGCTTTGACAGGTTTAGATTCTTCACCAGATTCATTAGCTTCTACCTCAGCAGTTGCAATCTTATCAACAACCTCCATACCTTCAATGACTTGTCCAAAAACAGTATAGCTTCCATCAAGTTCAGGGTAACCTCCATTTTTAAGTGCTTCTTTAATTTTTTCAGGATAAAGTTGATTCCCAATAGCTGAGCTCATGTCTTCTTTATTTTGTATGATGAAGAATTGTGAGCTACTTGAACTTTCTTGACCTGTATTTGCCAGAGATAAAGCTCCACGGATGTGATAGAGTTGATTTGAAATTTCAGTGGTAAAGGCTTGATTGTCATTAACGACTGACTTGCTTGAAGTTCCGAGATTTTCAGGATCTCCTGTTTGGATCATGAAGCTTTTAATGACACGGAAAAATTCATTGTCTTTATAATAATCAGCCTTAGCTAAGGCAAGGAAGTTTTCAACAGCGAGAGGGGCAAGCTCAGGAAATAGTTTAACTTTAATATTTCCAGCCGTTGTCTGGATTTCAACTTCAGCTTCATTATCTGCAACTTTAGCTGAAAGTTGAGGAAGGCTAAGTGCATCAATCTTAGTTTGACTTGTTTTTTCACCATCAATCCCATGGTAACTAGGACGTCCTGAGAGGTAAATAAAAAAAGCCATTAACAAAAGCAAAATTCCAATGATGGATAGAATTTGTATATTTTTTTTATTTTTCATAAGCATAATTATAACATAAGAAATTGTCTGAATCTTTACTGAAACTAAAATAAAAATAAAATTAAAGGAAAAAACTTAAAAAATATGCTATTCTAGAGAAAGAAAAAATATCAGGAGAAATTATGAAATTACAAAAGCCTAAAGGAACCGCTGATCTTAGCCCTAAAGAGTCTTATAAGTGGCAATTTATCGAAAAAACAGTAAAGGAGGTTTTTTCTCTTTATAATTTCAAAGAGACAAGGACACCTATTTTTGAGTATTATGAAGTTATCAAACGTTCAGTAGGAGAGTCGACAGATATCGTCCAAAAAGAGATGTATGATTTTTATGATAAGGCAGAACGCCATATTACTTTGCGTCCAGAAGGGACTGCACCGATTGTCCGCTCCTTTGTAGAGAATAAGTTTTATGCTCCTGAGATTGTAAAGCCTTTTAAGACTTTTTATATTGGGCCGATGTTTCGTTATGAGCGACCACAGTCTGGGAGATTGAGACAGTTTCATCAAATTGGAGCAGAGATTTTAGGCTTGCGTAGTCCAGAAGTAGATGCTGAGTTGATTTCAATGATGGCAAAATTTTTAAAAGAACTTGGCTTATCTCAGTTTTCTCTTCGATTAAACTCACTAGGAACGAGTGAAAGCCGTCAAGATTATCGTCAATCTTTGATTTCTTATTTTAAGCCTTATTTTTCAGACTTGTCTACAGATAGTCAGCGCCGTTTAGAGGAGAATCCTCTACGTGTTTTAGATAGTAAGGATAAAAAGGATAAGGAAATTGCTAAAAATGCTCCTTCTATTTTAGATTCTTTAAGTCCTGAAAGTCAAGAATATTTTGACTCTTTGAAGTTGGCTTTGGATAAGTTAGAGCTTTCTTATGTGATTGATGACCGGATTGTTCGCGGGTTAGACTACTATACAGATACTATTTTTGAATTTGTAACTACAGTGGATGGTCAAGAGCTAACTCTTTGCGGTGGCGGTCGATATGATAGCCTAGTAGAGTATTTTGAAGGACCAGCAACTCCAGCTATTGGCTTTGCAATTGGAATTGAGCGTTTAATTTTAGCCTTAGAGTTAGAAGCTGTAGAAATCCCTGATGAGAATAAGCTAGATTTATTTATTGCAGTTTTGGGTAAGGAAAATAATTCTGATGTTTTAAAGTTGGCAGAATCTATCAGAATACAAGGCTTTCATGTCGAGCAAGAGTATTTGGGACGTAAACTTGCAGCGCAGTATAAAACAGCTGAAAAATTAAAAGCAAGAACGCTTCTTATTGTTGGAGCAGATGAGATTCAAACTGGAAAGTTAGTACTTAAAAATACGATAACTAAAAAAGAACTTTCAACAAGTTTAGAAGAACTTTCAACAAATTTTGCTTCTATTTATAGAAATCTAATGATGGAAGAAAAAAGTGTATAATGTAATTTATGACTCAAATAAACTATACAGAAATTTTAGTTCGCTATGGTGAACTTTCAACAAAAGGAAAAAATAAAAAGCAATTTATTCAACGCTTGGCAAAAAATATACAAGAAGTATTACAAGGTTTTTCAGTTAAGATAAATGCTACGCGTGATCATACACATATTCTTTTAAATGGAGCAGATTATCAAGAGATTTCTCGTCGACTAACGCGTGTATTTGGAATTCAAAGTTTTTCGCCTTCTATCAAGATAGAACGTTCTTTGGAAGAATTAAAAGTAACAACAATTGCTCTTTTTAAGTCTATCTATCAGCCAGGACAGACCTTTAAAATTCAGACACGTCGGGCAGATCATAGTTTTGAATTAGATTCTACAGAAATTAACCAAACACTTGGAGATTTGGTCTTTAATCATTTTGAATATGCAAAAGTTCAAATGAAGTCACCAGATATTACCTTACGTGTTGAGATACGTACAGAGGCTATATATCTGAGTTATGAAACTGTAAAAGGGGCAGCTGGCTTACCTGTAGGAACTGCAGGTAGAGGTCATCTGATGCTCTCGGGAGGTATTGACTCTCCAGTGGCAGGTTACTTGGCCTTGAAGCGTGGTGTAGAAATAGAGGCAGTTCATTTTGCAAGCCCACCTTATACCTCACCTGGCGCCTTACAAAAAGCAAAGGATTTGACAAAAAAATTGACTGTTTTTGGTGGAGATATTCAATTTATCGAAGTTCCTTTTACTAAAATTCAAGAAGAGATTCGTGAAAAAGCTCCTGAAGCTTATCTGATGACTTTAACACGTCGCTTTATGATGCGAGTAGTGGATGAAATCCGTGAACAAAGATTAGGACGAGTAATTATTAATGGTGAATCTTTAGGTCAAGTGGCAAGTCAAACCTTAGGTTCAATGTCTGTCATCAATGCAGTGACTACAACACCTGTAATTCGTCCAGTAATTACAATGGATAAGATTGAAATTATTGAAATTGCTGAAAAAATAGATACTTTTAACCTTTCAATCTTACCTTATGAGGATTGTTGTACGGTTTTTGCACCTGCAAATCCTAAGACAAATCCCAAATTAGAAAAAGTTGAATTTTATGAAAGTAAGTTAGATATTGAAGGATTAGTAGCAGAAGCAGTATCAGGAATTAAAATTGAAAAAATTTCTTTAAATGCTCAACAGTTAGAAGATGAAGAATTTAATGACTTTTTATAAAAAAGAAAGCTAGAGTAAATTTTAGCTTTTTTTATTTGCTGTCCACAATAGAAGACTAAAGAAGAAGAATACGGTTTCAAAAATATGTTAATATTTATTTAAGGAGGTTAAGATGCATCTAAGTAAACGAGAAAACAAGATTGTTGATTTATTACTTAAAAATAATTTATCTCTGACTGCAAATGAATTAGCAGATATTTTAAAGGTTTCTTCAAAAACAATTTATCGATCGATTAAGAGGATAAATGAAGAGGTTGAGAAGGGAGAACTTATCAAATCTGAACCAGGAAAAGGATTAGTTTTAAATTATGAGCTTTTCTTAAAAGAAAGTAGTGGAATAACAAGTAGTTATATTCCTGAGCCTTCAGAACGCCGTTTAAATATTATGTTAGAGCTACTTTTTAAAGCTCCAAATAAAATTATGATTGATTATTTATTTGAAAAATATTATCTGTCTCCAACAGTTGTAAATAGTGATATTAAAAGGATGGAAAGGTACTTAAATAATTATCAGGTTAAGTTAAAAAAGGAATATAAGAAGCTCTATATTGAAGCGTTAGAAAAAGATATCCGAAAAGCAGTGTTGTCAATCATTGCTCAAAAAAATTTAATGGATAATATTTTTACTACAAAGAATCATTTGATGAATTCTCATGATGTTGACTATATTACTTATATTTTAGAGTATATTGAAAAAAAGTTAGAGACAACAATTTCTTATCCCTATAATGTTAATATTTTTTCCCATCTTTATATCTTACTTCAGCGAACCCGACAAGGTAGAATATTAGAAGAACAAGAAGATGATTTAGAAAAAGAAGAACTAGAGTTAATTCAGAATAATTATAAATATTTCCAACTTTCAGAGGAGGTAATAAAAAAAATAGCTGGTTCTTTAGTAAAGTTATCTAAAAATGAAAGTTATTATTTATTTCAGTACTTAATTTCTTCAAGAGTTGAAAATAAAAAATCAACGTTAATACGAGAAAATAAAAATTCAGAAGAAATTACAATTCAGTTTTTAGAGAAAATGTCAGAAATTCATCAAGTTGATCTAAAAACTGAAGTGAATATAGAGGATTTATTAGCTCATATACAACCTTTACTTTATCGTTTAAAAAATGAAATTATTATAAGAAATGGTGTTCTAAAAGATATTTTATTAGAATATTCTCAGATTTTCTATTCTGTGAAAAAAGTGACCCAGCAATTAGAAGAAGATTATGAACTTCTTAACTTATCAGATGATGAAATTGGATTTTTAACTCTTTACTTTGTAAAGTATTTAGAAATTGCACAAAGAAAAAAAAGAATTTTAATTCTTTGTAGTTCAGGAATTGGAACTTCAGAATTATTAAAAGTAAAGGTACAGAAATGTTTTCAAAATATTGAAATTGTAGATGTTTTATCTTCAAGAGTTTTCTTAAAAAATAAAGAAAAATACGAGGATATAGATTTGATTTTGACAACAATAAATTTAAGTAGCCCTGTAAGCTATCCCACAATTTTGGTAAATGCAGTATTTACTAAGCAAGATGAAGAACGTGTGAAAGAAATTTTAGGAGGATTTTAAAATGATAGATTTAAAGGAAAATTTTAGTATTATCGATGTCATTGATGCAGATTTAATTAATTTAGAACTTAAGGCAAGGAATAAAAATGAAGTGATTTCAGAGCTTTCTCAAATGTTGTTAGAAAAAGAAATTCTAAAAAATAAAGAAGACTTTATAAAGGATGTCTTTCTGAGAGAAGAAGAAGGGATGACAGGTCTAGGAAAAGGGGTTGCAATTCCACATGGTAAGTCAGAAAGTGTTAAGAAAACCTCGATTGTTATTGGGCGTGTAGCCAAACCAATTGACTGGGAATCATTAGATGATGAGCCTGTAAATATTATTATTTTATTTGCAGTTAGAAATATTGATGAAACAACGACTCATATTAAGTTACTACAAAAAGTAGCGATACTCTTAGCAGATGAAGACTTTATTTCTCAGCTACAGACTGTTAAAACGAAAGAAGAAATGTTGACACTTTTATCTAAAAATCCTGAAGGCTAAAAGTAATCAATAGTTTATCTCAATAAAATGAAAGGAGGGATTATTTTATGAAAATTGTAGGAATCGCAGCTTGTACTTCTGGGATTGCACATACTTATATTGCAAAAGAAAAGTTAGTTAAGGCAGCAAAAGAATTAGGGCATACCGTTCACATCGAGACGCAAGGAACAATTGGGACAGAAGATGCGTTGACTGTTGAAGAAATAAAGGAAGCTGATATTGTAATCATTGCTGCTGATATAAAAATCACCGGTAAAGAACGTTTCAAAGATAAAAAGCTTGTTGAAGTACCGACAAGTATTGTCATAAAAGCTCCAAAAGCACTTATTAATAAGATTGAAAAAGAGCTAGGAGAAGGTTAGTTTTGAGAAAGGAGAAAATATGTTAAAAAAATTAGAAATAAAAAAGCATGCACTGACAGCTATTTCTTATATGCTTCCAATTGTTGTTACTGCAGGACTTTTAATTGCAATTGGAAATTTGACAGGCGGTTCTGTTATTGAAGATTATAAGGCCAGTTATTCTGTTTGGGATGCTCTTGTTTCATTAGGTGTACTGGGAATGGGCTTACTTGCACCAGTTATTTCAGCCGCAATTGCTTATTCTATTGCAGACCGTCCAGGTATCGGCCCAGGTTTATTTATGGGATTAATTGCAAATAGCATTGGTGCTGGATTCTTAGGTGGAATGCTAGGTGGTTTCCTTGTCGGTTTCTTTGTAAAATGGTTGGTTGAAAATTTAAAAGTTCCAAAGTGGGCTCAAGGTTTAATGCCGATGTTAATTGTTCCCTTAGTTTCAACCTTGATTATTGGTTTACTCATGTTCTTTGTAGTTGGAGTTCCGATTGTTTGGGCGACTGAGGCGATGACTACCTTCTTAAATAACCTACAAGGTTCAGGGAAATTTTTATTTGGACTAATTATGGGAGGAATGGCTGCCTTTGATTTTGGTGGTCCTGTCAATAAAGTAGCTTCTCTATTTGCAGATGGTTTACTTTTAGAAGGTGTTTACGAGCCTGAAGCAGTAAAAATCTTAGCATCTATGGTCCCTCCTTTTGGAGTTACGATTTCTTGGCTATTGTCAAAAGTCTTTACTAAGCCTAAGTTCTCTGAAGAGGAAGAAGATAATATAAAAATTGCCTTTCCAATGGGCTTATGTATGATTACTGAGGGCGTTATTCCTATCGCAGCAGCAGATCCTTTACGTGTGATTGCCTCATCTACATTAGGTGCAGCCGTTGGTGGAGCATTAAGTATGGTTTGGGGAGTTGGTTCTCCTGTTCCATCAGGTGGAGTATTTATTATTCCCGCTATGACAGATCCTTTGAAATTCACGATTGCATTATTAATTGGTTCAGTAGTTACAGGTGTTACACTTTTCCTTTTGAAGAAAAAGCCAAGTCTTATTACAGAAGAAATTGAGGAAGAAGAAGTAGATTTATCAAGTATTACAATAGGATAGGAGAAAAGTATGTATGTATCAATGAAAGAAATACTTCAAAAAGCAAATCGGGAAAAGTATGCTGTAATGGCAATAAATTGTTTCAATCTTGAAACAGCAAAAGCAGTAATTGAAGCGGCTGAAGAGTTGCGTTCTCCAATTATTATTGATTTATTAGAAGAACACTTAATGTTTCATTTAGACTATCGCTATCTTACAAAATCTATCATTAGGATGGCAAAAGATGCGAGTGTTGAAGTGGCAATTAATCTGGATCACGGACAACATGTAGCCTATGTTAAGCAATGTTTAAATGAAGGCTTCTCAAGTGTTATGATGGATGCCTCTATGTATCCATTGGAAGAAAATATTAAAATCACAAAAGAAATGGTTAAGTTTGCTGAGACCTATAATGCCAGTGTTGAAGCTGAAGTAGGGAATATGGGCTCGGTATCAGGGAATCAGTGGACACAAGATGAAATGTTTACAGACCCTGATGATGCAATCAGATTTATTCAAGAGACAGGAGTAGATTGCTTAGCTATTTCTTATGGCTCAAGTCATGGAGATTATCCTGAAGGTTATCAGCCTGATTTTAGATTTGATATTGTAGAGAAAATAAAAAAAGCAACGCAGCTTCCTTTGGTGTTACACGGTGGCTCAGGTGCAGGTGAGGAAAATATCCGTAAGTCTGTGGTACTTGGTATTAATAAAATTAATGTTGGAGCTGATTTCATGCGTGGGCAAGTAGATGAAATTATCAAACAAATAGAAAAAAACCCACAAATTGGATATCCAGATCTCATTCACTCTACGGTGGCTGCCGGTAAAGAAGTGGTGAAAAAGTATATTCAAATCGCAGGTTCAGTGAATCAATCACTGTAATCATCATACTATAAAATAATTAGAAATACAAAAAAGAGGAAAAAATATGTTAATTAATATGAACCAAATGTTAGAAATTGCAAAAGAAAATAATTTTGCTGTAGGTGCCTTTAATGTGGCAGATAGTAGTTTCTTACGTACTGTCATTGAGGCTGCGGAGGAAAATAATGCACCAGCAATTATTGCAGTTCATCCGACAGAGCTTGAGTTTGCAAAAGATGACTTCTTCCAATATGCTTTGAGTCGTATCAAAAATAGTCATATTCCTTTTGTTCTTCATCTTGATCATGGAGATAGTTTGAAGAGTGTCTTACGTGCGATTCATTGTGGCTTTAGTTCAGTGATGATTGATGGCTCATTACTTTCTTTTGAAGAGAATATTAAAATTACAAAAGAAGTTGTAGATGTCTGTCATTTGATTGATGTGTCTGTAGAAGCCGAACTAGGAACGATTGGAAATACTGGAACTTCTGTTGAAGGTGGTGTATCAACTGTTATCTATACTAATCCAGAAGATGCAAATGAATTTATTACAAAAACAGGAATTGATACACTTGCTGTAGCAATTGGAACAGCACATGGTATTTACCCTAAAGATATCAAACCAGAGTTAAAAATGGATGTGCTTGAAGGAATTAAAGAAAAAGTTACAATTCCTTTAGTGTTACATGGTGGATCAGCTAATCCAGATGAGGAAATTGCAAAAGCTGTTGAGATTGGAATTCAAAAAGTGAATATTTCATCAGATTATAAATATGCTTTTTATAAAAAGTGCCGTGAAATTCTCTCAACAACAGAGCTTTGGGATGTGAATGTGATTAATCCTGATTGTATTGTAGAAGCAAAAAAGGTAGTCAAACAAAAAATGGAGCTTTTCAATTCAATTGGAAAAGCAAGCTTGTATAAAGAAATATCAGCCTGGAGAGCAGAAACAAATTAAGATAAATAAATCTCATTTTGAAATAGAAATGAGGTTTATTTTTATAAATCGAAAAATTTTTTAAAAAAGTGTACAATAAAGCTAAGGAGAATTTATGGAAGATAGAATAAAAGCACTTATTGCAATTGGAATTTTTATGTTTATGTCGACTTTAGATGGATCGATTGTAAATATTGCACTGCCTACAATGTCAAAAGAGCTTGGAGTGACAACGTCACAGATTACTTGGGTGGTAACGATTTATTTAATTACAATTTCATCCATTATTCTAATTTTTGGGCGCCTCTCTGATTTGATAGGGAAGTCTAAAGTAACAAAAATAGGATGGGGAATTTTTATTTTAGGCTCTTTTCTTTGTGGTTTAGATGTGGGGGTGGGACTTCCAGCTTTATTATTTTCGCGTATTGTTCAAGCTTTAGGTGCTTCTATGATGATGGCGACAAGCTTTGGATTAATCGCTCAGATTTTCCCGATTGAAAGTCGTGCGCGTGCAATATCGATAAATGCGATGTTTGTGTCGATTGGCTCAATTACTGGTCCAGCTCTGGGTGGTTTTATTTTACAAGTTACAAGCTGGCATTATATTTTCTGGATTAACATTCCAATTGGTATCCTGGCTTGGATTTTTGGAAATTCTGCTCTCCCTAAAGATGAGCCACAAGGTTCTTTAAAAGAGATTGATATTTCAGGTAGTTTACAAATGGCCTTGTCTATGATTTTTATCTTTTTATCTTTAAACCTTTCTCAAGAGTTCGGTTGGAAAAATCCAATGATTCTTTTTTCCTTTATCTTAGGTTTTATTTTCTTTTTTACATTTATTTTTACAGAAAAGAGAAGGAAGAGTCCTCTTTTAGATTTAAATATTTTTAAGTCTAGAACTTTTAGTCTGTCTTTGATGGTTGCGATGTTTAACTTTACAGTGAGTATTTTCTCAAGTATTTTACTTCCTTTTTATCTTCAAGATTTTAAGGCTTTAGAGCCAGGTTTAGCTGGTTTAATTATGATGACCTCACCGATTGCAATGCTTATTTTTGCACCGTTATCAGGTTGGATCAGTGATCGTACGGATAAAGAGTTAGTCACTTTTATTGGCTTGACTTTCATTATTTTTTCACAGATAGGTTATCTTTTAATTAATGAAAATTCAGGTTCTTTGCATGTTGTTATTACTCTTTTCATTCAAGGGATGGGGCTTGGGATTTTCCAAAGTCCAAATAATGCTTTAGTTATGGAAACGGTTGATCGGAAATATCTGGGAATTGCTGGATCAATTAATGCACTTGTAAGGAATGTTGCCTTTGTTTTAGGAGCCTCTCTGGCTACGATTTTCCTTTTTGTTTCAATGTCAAATCAACTGGGTTATAAAGTTACAAGTTATTTGAAAAATGAACCCTTATCTTTTTTAAATGCCTTTCACTTTGTTTTTATAATTGGCTTAACAGTTGTGTCTATTACTTGGTTATTAGGATTGTTTAGACTTATATCGGCAAAAAAAGATAGGAAAGCTCTGAAAGATTGATAGAAGTCAATCTTTTTTTATTTCTTTTAATCAAAAAAATGACAGAAAATTTAGAAAATGTTATAATAAAAGAGATAAATTAAATTGAAAAGAGGAAGAAATGGCTGTAAAACGTTTGATCAAAAATTTTGTGCCAGAAAACTATAAGGTTTTCTTTGATATTGACCGTCAAGCAAAGACGATAAAAGGAAAAACTGAAATTTTAGGAGAAGCAAAAAATAGTCTTATTGGGCTACATGCAAAAGACCTCCAGATTAAGAGTATTCAAGTTTTAGGTGAAAGTCTTAACTTTACAGTCAATGAAAAAGATGAAGAAATTGCGATTCAATTAAAGGAAGAGGGACGGCAAACACTGATTATTGACTATGAAGCGATATTAACAGATAATATGTCAGGGATTTATCCTTCTTACTATGAGATTGAAGGCTTGAAAAAGCAATTGATTGGGACGCAGTTTGAAAGTCATTTTGCACGTCAAGCTTTTCCATGTATTGATGAACCTGAAGCTAAGGCAACTTTTGATTTGTCTGTAAAATTTGATGAAGTAGCTGGTGAGATGATTGTGGCAAATATGCCTGAGATTGAAGTTGTAGATGGTGTGCATATTTTTGAGCAGTCAGTAAAGATGTCGAGTTATCTTTTAGCTTTTGTCTTTGGAGATATGCAAGCAAAATATGGTGAAACAAAATCAGGAATTAAAGTAGGTGCTTTTTCAACTAAGGCTCATAGTGATGCAGCTTTAGACTTCCCACTTGACATTGCTATTCGTGCGATTGATTTTTATGAGGAGTATTATAAAACTCCTTACCCACTACCACATAGCTGGCATATTGCTCTACCAGACTTTTCGGCAGGTGCGATGGAAAATTGGGGCTGTATTACTTATCGTGAAGTTTGTATGCTAGTTGATCCTGAAAATGCAACTGTTGCAAGTAAGCAATATGTAGCTTTAGTGATTGCCCATGAGTTAGCACATCAATGGTTTGGGGATTTAGTCACCATGCGTTGGTGGGATGATCTTTGGTTAAATGAATCTTTTGCTAATAATATGGAATATGTCTGTTTAGATGCTTTAGAACCAGATTGGAAGGTTTGGGAATCATTCTCAACGACAGAGGCAATGCTTGCCTTTAATCGAGATGCGACAGATGGTGTTCAATCAGTCCATGTTGAAGTGAACCATCCAGATGAAATCAGTAGTTTATTTGATGGTGCTATTGTCTATGCTAAAGGTTCAAGACTGATGGTTATGCTCAATAAATGGTTGGGTGATCAGGTTTTTTCAGAAGGCTTACATCAGTATTTTGAAGCTCATAAGTATGGAAATACTGTAGGGTCAGACCTTTGGAAGTCTTTATCAGAGGTTTCTGGAAAAGATGTGTCAAGCTTTATGGATTTATGGGTAAATCAGCCAGGATATCCTTTAGTAACTGCTGAGCTTCTAGATGGAAAGTTAAAGATTTCTCAACATCAATTCTTTATTGGAGAAGGTGAGGATAAAGGCCGTCTTTGGCAAATTCCTTTAAATGCAAACTATGAGGGATTACCAGATATTTTATCTGAGTCTGAAATTGTTATTGATAACTTTAAGTTAGAAGATGCGAAGCCTTTACTATTAAATGCTGAAAATACAGCCCATTATATTATTCATTACAAAGGTGAATTATTAGAAAGTATTTTATCAAATCTCTCAGACCTATCTGATATTACGAAGTTCCAAGTGATTCAAGATCAAAAATATCTAGCTAAAGGTCAGCTGATTGGCTTTGATCAGATTGTTAAGCTTTTACCACATTTTAATAATGAATCAAGCTATATTGTGAATCAAGCATTAAATCAACTACTTTCAGAAATTGAAATATTTGTAGATGCAGATAGCCCAGAAGAAAAGGCACTCCATAGTCTAATTATCCAACTTTTTGAGAAAGAATATGCTCGTCTTGGTTGGGAGAAAAAACTAGAAGAGTCTTCGTCAGATGAAACCTTACGTGGGGTTGTTCTTGGACGCTTGATTTCAGCTAAATTTGAAGATGCAGTCACAAAGGCAAGTGAAATTTTTGTAACTCATAAAGAAGATTTATCAAAAATACCTGCAGATATCCGTCCAATTATTTTAAGAAATGAAATTAAGGCAAGTAATTCTCCTGAACTTGTGCAAGAATTTATGAATCTTTATGTGAAAACAAGCTTGCCAGAGTTGAAGCGTGAGTTAAGTTCGGCAGTTTCAAATATTAAAGATAAGGTAACTGTAGAAAAATTACTTACTAATATGAAGAATTCGGAAATTGTGAAACCTCAAGATATCTCATTTGCCTGGCTTTATCTTTTAGATAAAGATTTTTCGCAAAATATGGCTTGGCAATGGGCACAAGAAAATTGGGCTTGGTTAGAGGAAAAGTTAGGAGGAGATATGAGCTTTGATAAGTTTGTTGTCTTCCCTGGAAATATCTTCAAAACAGCAGAGAAGTTAAATGAATTTAAGACATTCTTTGCCCCAAAATCAGATCAGCCAGGACTCTCACGTGCCATTGCGATGGCGATTAAGCAAATTGAGTCACGTGTGACACTTGTTGAAAATCAAAAAGTAGCTCTTTCAAAAGCTTTACTTGAAGAATAAAATAAATTAAAAAATAAAAACCCATCAAATTTGGTGGGTTTTTGATCTCTTAGAGGGACTAGAAAAAAAGAGAAAGTATAAAGTTTATACTACTCGGAAATAAAGCAATAACGGTGATTAATCGAATAACATGAATAATTACAAGTCTTGGACTTGTGATTCCCATATCTTGAGAAATAAGTGCCATGTCTGAAGCACCTGCTGGAGAAGCAGATAGCATTCCTTCTTTTAAGTTAAAGTTAAATAATTTTTCAAGCATGAGACCTGTTAAAAGACAATTTATGAAGTAACAACTTATAAGTATAATGATTGGAACTACTAACTTTTTATAATCTATAACCTCTTCAAGAGTTATAGATGAGCCTATATATGCACCAGATATTAATTGTGCAATTTTTCGTCCATACTTAGGTAGAGTAATATCTTCAAACTTAATTTTTAAGAGAAGACTTGAAAGCATTGAAAATACGAGTACTCCACCAGGTAAATTAATAATTTTTCCAAGACTACCTCCAATTATAGCTATCATTAATACTAACAAGGCAGAAAAAGAATGTTTTTTATAATCAAAAATTGTCTTCTCATTTAACTCAAAGTCTAAATGAGGCTCAAAATTTTTATTTTTTATCTTAAAATTTTTAATAATAATGGGAAAAAGTGCAACACCGGTAATTAATCTTATAAATTGCATGGCTGCAACTGTTGATGTATTAGCACCAAAATCAGCTGCTATAATGGGAATATCACTAATTCCTCCAGGTACGGCACTCATAAAAGCAGTGGGTGCATCAAGATTACTAAAATTGTAAATAAGAAGTCCTGAAATAATATTAATTATAAAGTACATAGACAGGACAAGAAGTATGGGCTTGTAAATATACTTTAGGTTTTTTAAATCATGTTTACTAATAGAACAACCAATAAAAATTCCGGCAATAATTTGAGCTAAGTATTTTGCAATAGTAGGCATATAACAGATGTTAAACGTAATATTTAACAAAGCAGAAGCAATAAGAGCTCCAATCATCATTCCACCAATAATTTTTAATCGATCAAATGTATATCCTAAGGTAAAGGAAACAAGTAAAGTTATTAATAAGTCTGTCATCATCTTTCTGTCTAATAGTATACATAAATTTTTAGAATAAAACAATAGTAAATTTTATATTTTTTAAAAAAAATTAATTTTTTTAATTTTTTTAAAATAGATTTGCTTAATAAAATATTTTTATTTATTAATAAATTAAGTATTAGACTTCTTTACAAATCTAATAATGAATAATATTCTCTTCTTTTTTAATTTTTTTAATAACGTCAATAGCATTCTCTGAAGCGAAAAAATCATAAGTTGTTTGAGGAACAAGAGTTTTTAAACGTTTAAAATCTCCTTCTTTAATTGCTTGTCTAACAGTTGATGCACTTATAATAGAATTATTAATTTCTTTTCTAGGGACAACAATACATTCAATATTATTTTCTGGAAGTAATTTTTTCATACTGTCATTATATAAATTAGTAACAAAACTAGTTGGTTCTTCACCAACATATCGAGTTGTAATATTTAAAACGTTTGCTATTTTTTTAAATATAGAAATATCAAGTAAAGTATGTCCTTTAATTACAGACTCTTCGTCTTTTTGAAAATAGCTTGGGAAAGTTGAGTTGCTAATAATATATGGACCACTATCATGATAGGAAATATTAGTAAGATGTTTTGTAGCCTCAATAAGTAGTTGCTTTCTAATATTGAATGGAACTAAGCTTGTATCTTCACTAACTATAAAAATATGTACCCAATCATTTTCAGAACAAGCTTTTTCAATTAAATAAAGATGTCCCAATGTAAAAGGGTTTGCATTTATTACAATTGCTGCCCTCTTTTTTTTATTTTCAAAAGAAAGATTAAGACCAGTTTTTAAACCCTCTAAATAATTAGAAAATCCAGTTTTTTTATTTTCCATAAATACAAGATGATTCTCTATTTTAATAATTTCATAGAAACCTAAATCTTTGAAAAAATTAGCATTACAATATTTTGTATAGAGAAAAATATGTGAATTATGTCGTGAAAATTGGACTTGAATTAAATGTGTAATGATTTCATTTAAAAGTCCTTGACCTTGATATTTAGAACTTACAGCAATACATCTTAAAGTATTTCCAAAGCAGCTTCCTGTTGCAATAACATTTAAATTATCATCTAACATTACGCATCGATAATCTAAGTTTTTATCTCTTTTAAGTTTCTCTGAAGATAGTAATTTATCTGCCAAGTCTTGTGTTTTTTTATCACCATCATATATTTTTGAAATAGTATAAGTAGACATATTTTTCTCCTTTATTAATTTATAAGAATAAATCTTTTTATTTCTAGTATCTTCTGATACTTATAGTTAGTAAATTTTATATATTTTCTTTTCATAAAGTTAACGTGTACGATAATTTATGTTTAAATACTGTATTTGTTTTTCTAGCTATAAATTATAGTTGTAAATTTTTTTAAAATAAACTTATACTTTAAATTATGCTAAAAGCTTATTAAAAGTGTTAAAATTCTCTTGATAGAGAAGATTAGTTATAAATATTAAATTTGTTATATGTGTAATGTTTGTATTTTTACCTAAAACTAATAGCTTAAAATTTGTCTCAGTTATAATAACTTATTTATATTTATATAAACTATGTAAATACATTATAGGAAGGAGTAAGTATGAAATAAAGATAAAATTAATTTGATTATACATGAATTTGTACAATTGTAAATATTTCTTTTGTTACTATTTGACACTTAAAAGAAAAGCTATATCGTTTTAGTTGCTAGGATTAAATCTTTTTAGATAGGAAGAGGAAGTTCTAATAATAGTTAAGCTAAGAGATGAGACATTTTAGATATCTTAGAAAATAAAAATATTTAATTAAATTATAAGAAAATATTTTTAAAAAATCAAAAAATATAATCTTTTTTTAAAAATATTAAAAAAATACTTGACTTTTTTTAAAAAAACTTTATAATTAAGAATGTAAAACGTTTTCAATAAAAAATTAATATAGGAGGAAGTTAACAGTGTTGTTAACGATATTAGCTTATTTAATGATCATTGTTTTTATGATTGTTATTATGAAAAAATGGCTGAGTCCACTTGTTTCATTGGTTATGGTACCAATGGTATTTGCGATTGTGGCTTTTCTTTTAGGAGCAAGTGATACGATCAATCTTGGTAAGATGGTGACAAATGGATTAGATACGACTTGGTCTACAGGAGTGATGTTAATCTTTGCGATTTTATATTTCTCTATTATGCTTGATGCTGGTCTATTTGATCCAATTACTAAAGCGATGATTCGTATGGCAAAAGGCGATCCAATGAAAATATTGATTGCTACTGCAATTGTTGCGGCGTCAGTTTCTTTTAATGGTGATGGTACTACTACCACATTAATTGTAACAGCAGCCTTTATCCCAATTTATAAAAAATTAAATATGAAATTAATGAATTTGGGTGTCTTATTGATTCTGCAAAATACAATTATGAATCTATTACCTTGGGGTGGACCAACAGCAAGAGCAATGGCAGTTATGGAAGTTGATGCTAGCATACTGTCTTACTTACTACCAGGTATGGTGATTTCAGTACTTTATGTTATCTTTGTCGTTGCAGTTTATATGGGAAAAAAAGAACGTGCACGTCTTGGTGTAAAAGAGATGACTACTCAAGAAATTGATGCAATGATGGTTATTGAAGATAAGGAAGTTCTTGACTTACAACGTCCAAAGTATTTTATATTCAATGGTCTTCTAACATTATCAATGCTTATCTGGCTAATAACTTCATCATTTGTTGAGGCAGTAGCGGTATCTCCTACTTTTATCTTTATTATAGGTACAATGATTGCTTTGATGGTAAACTATCCTAGAATTAAAGATCAATCTGCAAGAATTGAAGCTCATGGTGGAGATGTTATCTCTGTTGTAGTTCTTATCTTTGCTGCAGGTGTGTTTATGGGTCTATTTACTGGTTCAGGTATGGCAGACGCAATTTCAAAAAGCTTGATTGATTTAATTCCTGAATCAGCAGCAGGTTATTGGGCAGTTATTGTCTCATTAATTTCTGCACCTGGAACATTCTTTTTATCTAATGATGGCTTTTATTTTGGTATTATGCCAGTACTTGCTGAGGCGGGATATGCATTTGGTTTTAGTCCGATGAATATGGCAATAGCCTCTCTAATGGGACAAGCTTTCCATTTAATAAGTCCTTTAGTTGCCTTTATTTATCTTCTTTTACGTATTACAGGTCTTGATATGGGAGAATGGCAAAGAGAAACATTTAAATGGGCGGTTCCAGTATTCTTAATTTTTATTATTAGTGGCTTAGTTTTAGGTTATATGCCTCTTTATATTCCGCAATAAGAAAATAATTATAAATGAGGAGTAGAAAAATAATTTCTGCTTCTCTTTAAAAGTGAGAAAAGATGAATTTATTTAACTTATTTAAAAAAGAAAAGAAAGAGGAAAGAGAAGAAAAGCCTCAACCTCAGAATCAAGAATGGGAGACAATCCCGGCTTATCTTCCAATTGAAGATAAGGACTATGAGTTGTTAAGTATAATTGTAGCAGCAATTATTGCAGCTGATAAAGAAAATACAAAGATAAAAATAAAGAGAATATGGAAGAAAAATCCAGAGTTTGAATTGCTTTCTGTACTTTCTTCAGCAATAGCAGTAGTTAATAATAATGAAGAAAATTATTTAAAAATAAAAAATATATTAAAAAAGAAAGAAGAATAAAATGCTCCGTAAATTAAAAATAAGAGTAGATGGAAAAGAATATTTAGTAGAGGTAGAAGAAGAAGGTGTTGCACAAACAGCTCTTATTTCGTCATCTGAGAAGTTAGAAGTAAAACCAGTTGCTTCAGAACAAGTTATTGAAAAGCAAGATGTAAAAAACATTACTGATTCTTCAAATGCAATGATAGCTCCAATGCCTGGAACTATAGGTAATATTCTCGTCGCTCAAGGTGACCATGTAGAAATAAATCAACCAGTACTAATTTTAGAGGCCATGAAAATGGAAAATCAAATTGTTGCAGATAAGACGGGAATTGTACAAGGTATTCATGTATCAAATGGAGCAACTGTAAATCCAGGTGATGCCTTAATTACAATAATAGAATAGAGGAGTGATAAATTGGAAACTTTATTAGATGGAGTTATAGGACTAACTCAAGAGCCTGGAAGACTTATTATGATGTTTCTTGGGTCAGTGTTAATGTATTTAGGAATAAAAAAAGAGTATGAGCCGACATTACTTGTACCTATGGGATTAGGGGCAATTTTAGTAAATTTCCCCAACACAGGAGTTTTAAGTTCAGGAACAGAAGATGGACCATTTGTTGTCTTATTTGAGGCAGGGATATCTACAGAGCTATTTCCTCTTTTACTTTTTATTGGAATAGGAGCAATGATTGACTTTGGACCAATCTTGCAAAATCCATTTTTATTACTTTTTGGTGCCGCTGCACAATTTGGAATTTTCTTCGCAATTATTATTTCAGTTTTATTAGGCTTTGACATGAATGATGCAGCTTCTATTGGAATTATTGGAGCAGCAGATGGACCGACATCAATTTTTGTCGCTAATACATTAAAGTCTAATTATTTAGGCGCAATAATGGTTGCAGCTTATTCTTATATGGCACTGGTTCCGATTATTCAACCAGTTGCGATAAAAGCAGTTACAACAAAAAAAGAACGAAAAATTAAAATGAATTATAGAGCAGGTGAGATTTCACAAAAAGCTAAAATTCTTTTTCCAATTGTAATTACAATTATTGCTGGAGTTATTGCTCCAGTCTCACTTCCGCTTGTTGGATTTTTAATGTTTGGAAATCTTTTAAGAGAATGTGGGGTACTTGATAGTTTGTCACAAACAGCTCAAAATGAATTGGTAAATCTTGTATCTATTTTATTGGGTCTTACAGTTTCAGTAAAATTAGAATATCATGAATTTTTACAGTTAAATACATTTATTGTTATTGGCCTGGGGCTTATTGCATTTGTTATGGATTCAGTAGGAGGTGTACTCTTTGCTAAATTATTAAATCTTTTTAGAAAAGAAAAAATTAATCCTATGATTGGAGCAGCAGGAATTTCAGCATTTCCGATGTCATCAAGAGTTATTCAAAAAATGGCAACTGCTGAAGATCCACAGAATTATATTTTAATGCATGCAGCAGGTGCGAATGTCGCAGGACAAATTGCTTCAGTAATAGCAGGAGGATTAGTCCTCGCTTTAATGGGAGCTTAGGAGGAAAAAATGAGTGAAAATTTAGTAAAGTCATTAGAACTTTTAATTTTTGGATGGGGGGGTGTATTTATTGTCTTAATAATTATATATATTGCCTGCCTTTTACTTACTAAACTAATGCCTGTCAGAAAAGAGGAGAAATAAATGAAAAAACCAATTCACTTTGTAGAAACGGTTTTACGTGATGGACAGCAAAGTCAAATAGCAACTCGTTTAACAAGTCAAGAAATTTTACCTATTATTGAAACACTGGATAAAGTGGGCTACCATGCCTTAGAAGTATGGGGAGGGGCTACTTTTGATTCTTGCTTGAGATATCTTAATGAAGATCCTTGGGAACGTTTGCGTGAAATTCGAAAACGAGCAAAAAATACAAAATTACAAATGTTATTAAGAGGTCAGAATCTTTTGGCCTATAAAAATTACTCTGATGATGTAGTGACAGAGTTTGTAAAAAAATCAATTGAAAATGGAATTGACATAATTCGAGTATTTGATGCCTTGAATGATTTGCGTAATTTAGAAACAGTAGTTAAGGCAACTCAAAGTTCTGGGGGACATTGTCAAATTGCGATGGCTTATACAACGAGTGAGATACATACAGTAGATTATTTTGTAAAATTAGCAAAAGAAATTGCAGATATGAAACCTGACTCTATTTGTATAAAAGATATGGCTGGAATTTTATTACCACAAACTGCTTTTGAGTTAATATCAAAGATCAAATCAGAAGTAGACTTGCCTCTTGAACTTCATACACATGCAACAGCGGGGATTTCAGAAATGACTTATTTAAAAGCAGTTGAAGCAGGTATAGACATTATTGATAGCTCTATTTCTTCTTTTTCAGGTGGGACAAGTCAACCTTCTACAGAGTCTTTGGCATTAGCATTTAAAAATTTAGGATACAATATTAATTTAGATTTAGATAAAATGAATGAAGTTTCTGATTATTTTAATCCTATTCGAGAGAAATATAGAGAAGAAGGAATTTTAAATCCTAGAGTAAAAGATATTGAGCCAAAAACTTTAAAATATCAAGTACCAGGAGGAATGCTATCCAACCTTCTATCCCAATTAACAGAACAAGGTTTAGAGAATAAGTATGAAGAAGTACTTAAAGAAATTCCACGCGTACGAGCAGACTTAGGTTTTCCTCCACTGGTTACTCCTTTATCACAAATGGTTGGTACTCAAGCATTAATGAATATAATTTCTGGTGAACCTTATAAAATGTGTCCGAGTGAAATAAAAGATTATGTACGTGGATTTTATGGGCGTCCGGCTCAAGATATTTCAGAAGAAATAAAGGCTAAAATTATAGGAGATGAGGAGATAATAACTTGCCGTCCTGCTGATTTAATTGAGGATCAATTTGCTCAGTTTGCAAAAGAAATAGAAAAATATGCTAAATCAATAGAAGATGTTTTGATGTATGCTCTTTTTCCAAAACAAGCAACAGATTTTTTAGGTCGGCGTGAGGATCCATTTTATGATATCCCACTACAAACAGTGGAAGTTAAGATTGATATCTAATAAATGATAAAATAAAAATCGACAGCTAAATTATCGATTTTTATTTCATAGATTAAAGCTCAGCAAGAATACGATAAGCTACAGATTCAGAGATGATCAGTTCTGTGAAAAACTGTCCTCTTAAAGCACCAAGAGTTGCACGTGTCTTAAACTTACTTTTTACAATACCGACTCTATTTGGAGTCTGAAGAATCGTTTTAAGATCAACTCCAAAAACACAATCTTCTTCAGCCTTAATTAATAAATTCCCTTCAATATCGTAAGGACGACCATAAATAACACCCGCAACTGCCCCAAGATTAATATTAGGGAAAATATTTATAATTTCTTGCTTCCAAGTAGGGATAGAGTTGATTGAAGAAAGAGTTCCTAAACTTGTAAAAATTAAATCAGTTTTTTGAGCTGTTGATAGTGCAGGCTGAGAAGAAGGTTCATTCATCATTCCTTGTCTTGTTGTAGGATTAATAATATAAAGTGGTCCAGATAGGGTTACATATTCTGCTGAAAATTTTTTTGCAACCTTTTCTACCATTCTCATGGATCCAGCAAGTGAATGATATTTCCTATTTTCTCCCATAACTTGAGTAACTATAAGGTTTTTTAACTCCTGAGTTGTAAAATTTTCAACAACACGATAAATAGTTTCACCCCAAAGAGTACCTACAATTTGTGAATTGATAATTCGTGATTGAACACGTTCAGAAGCAAATTTTATTAAAGCCTTATTATTATCTTCTTCATTATCTTTTACAATGTATATATGAGGAATATTGAAAAGTTGTTTAAATTGTTTTTCGAGTTCAAAAGATCGGTCAATAGGTGAAGTGATTGTAATTGAAACGATTCCTTCATTTTTAGCATCTTCTAGATATTTATTAATGAGGTATCGACTTAAATTATATTTCTTAACAAGATCATTTAAACTAAGTTGAGATAAGTAGTAGTCTTGTGCAATATGTGCGAGTAACTCTTGGTTATTTATCATATAATGATTATAACATTTTTTAAAAAATTAAAAGGAGTATAAAAATTAAAAAAAGAGACTTTTTAAGTTTGATATTTAATTCTATAAAATGAAAATTCTGTTAAATAAAGTAGGATTTTAAAATATAAAAGGATAAGATTAAAAATTAAAAAATAAGTTAAAGGAGACTTATAAAATGGAAATAAAACAACAAGCATTAGCAGGGACGCTTGAATCATCAGACGTTCAAATTATGATTTCACCAAATAGGCAAGGGCTTTTAATTCATTTAGAATCAGATGTAAAAAAACAATTTGGTAAACAAATTGAAGCGACAGTACGTGAAATTTTATCATCTTACGAAATAGAAAATGCAGAATTGCAAATTGTAGATAAGGGTGCTTTAGATTTAGTAATCAGAGCACGCATGATTACTGTCATAGAGCGAGCAATTAATTCAAAAGAATTAAATTTGGAGGTATTATAGTGATTAAAAAAGAACGTTTACGTAGAACTATGATGTTTGTTCCTGGGAATAATCCAGCAATGATAAAAGATGCAGGTATTTTTGGAGCAGACTCTATTATGTTTGATCTTGAAGACGCAGTATCTCTCAATGAGAAGGATGCAGCACGTATTTTGGTTTATCAAGCTATAAAAAATATAGACTTTGGAGAAACTGAATTAGTTGTTCGAATTAATGGATTGGATACACAATACTGGAAAACAGATGTAAAAGTAATGGTAAAAGCAGGTATTGACGTTATTCGTGCTCCAAAAGTTGAAACTGCTCAAATGATGGAGGAGCTTGTATTAGAAATCGAAAAGCTTGAAAAGGAGTTTGGTCTTACAGTTGGCTCGGTTCGAGTGATGGCAGCTTTGGAATCAGCACAAGGAGTTTTAAATGCTTTAGAAATTGCACGCTCATGTCCTGATAGGATGATGGGAATTGCTTTATCAGGAATGGATTATCGTGTAGATATGAAGACAAAGTCTTATC
The DNA here is from genome assembly GCA_047974165.1 of Lactovum sp. Taxonomy (GTDB): domain Bacteria; phylum Bacillota; class Bacilli; order Lactobacillales; family Streptococcaceae; genus Lactovum. The sequence goes on along the minus strand of JBKECB010000025.1, from coordinate 20,654 downwards.
CTGATGAAGAAGAGCTTTATTTTGCACGTAACATGGTACTTCATGCTGCACGTGCAGCAGGAATAGCAGCATTTGATACAGTGTTTGGTAATGTTGATGATGAAGAAGGATTTATTAAGGGAGTTAAATTAATACATCAATTAGGTTTTGATGGAAAGTCTGTAATTAATCCACGTCAAATTCCTTTAGTAAATAAAATTTATACACCAACAGAAAAAGAAGTTCATTACGCTCAAAAGGTAATTTTGGCAATTGAAGAAGCGAAGGAAAAAGGATCGGGAGTTATTTCATTAGATGGGCAAATGGTAGATCGTCCGATTGTTTTAGAAGCAGAACGTATTCTTATGTTAGCAAGAGCTTCAAATGTAGTTATTGATGAATAGGAGAAAAAAGTGAAAAATAAATTAAATCGTGAAATCCCTGATGCAATTCTAAAGAAAACAAATTATAAAGTCTTTGAAACTGTAGAGGTAAAAGATCTCGTAATTTCTCGGGTAGGTACAAAGGTTCGTCAATCTGTTAAGCAAAATAAACTAGTTAGTTCTTTAGAGGAGATTGTTAAGAAAACGGTAAAAGATGGGATGACAATTTCTTTTCATCATCATTTTCGTGAAGGAGATTTTGTTTTTAATAAAGTCATGCGAATTATTATTGATCAGAATTATAAAGATTTAAGGATCGCACCAAGTTCTCTAACGAATGTTATGAATGATATTCTAGTTGAAGCTATTGAAAAAGGAGTGGTTACAAATATTACAAGTTCAGGGATGCGAGGAACATTAGGTGATGCAGTGTCACATGGAGCACTTCCAAACCCAGTTATCTTCCGATCACATGGTGGACGTGCGCGTGCAATAGAAACAGGTGATATTCATATTGATGTGGCTTTTTTAGGAACTCCTAACTCAGATGAAATGGGGAATTCTAATGGAATGGATGGAGAAGCTGCATTTGGTTCATTAGGTTATGCCATAATGGATGCACAATATGCAGATACAGTAGTTGTTGTAACAGATAATCTTGTGACCTATCCTAATACTCCTGCTTCTATCAAACAAAGCCAAGTAGACTATGTGGTTAAGGTTGATAAGGTTGGAAATCCAGATAAAATAGGAGCAGGAGCAACACGTTTCACTAAAGATCCTAAAGAATTAAAAATTGCGTTAATGGTAAATGAAGTTATTACACGCTCCCCGTACTTTAAAGATGGATTTTCCTTTCAAACGGGAACGGGTGGAGCAGCACTTGCTGTTACTCGCTTCTTGCGTCAGTCAATGATTGAACAAAATGTAAAAGCTTCATTTGCCTTGGGAGGTATTACTCAGCCAATGGTCGAGCTTCTTGAAGAAGGATTAGTTGATAAGTTGATGGATGTTCAAGATTTTGATGGAAGTTCAGCAAAATCAATGCATTTAAATAAAAATCAACAAGAAATTGATGCCTCTTGGTATGCTGATCCAGCAAATAAAGGAGCGATGGTGGATAAACTTGATGTTGTAATTCTATCGGCTCTTGAAATTGATACAAAATTTAATGTAAATGTGATGACAGGATCAGATGGGGTAATTAGAGGAGCAATTGGAGGACATCAAGATGCATCAACTGCAAAGTTAACGATTATTTCAGCACCACTTGTTCGTGGGCGTATTGCAACAGTAGTCAATGAGATGACTACTGTAATTACACCAGGAGATTCGGTAGATATCTTAGTAACAGAAGTTGGTCTTGCTATAAATCCTAAAAGAGTAGACTTGATAGAATGTTTGAGTGGAATTCCTAGCTTGCCTATTTTTACAATAGAAGAGCTTCAACAAAAAGCTGAAGAAAAATTAGGAAAACCTTCCCCTCTTGAATTTACAGATAAAGTTGTAGCTTTGGTAGAATATCGTGATGGAAGTTTAATTGATGTAATTTATGAGGTTAAAGATTAATTTTGTTAAAATAAGATATTAATTTTTAATATCTTATTTTTTAGAAAAGAGAAATAAAATGATGGATGTTTTTGAAAATGCCCCCTCAGTAAGTTTGAGAGAAATTTTAGATAATCGTGAATGGCGAGCTTGTAGGCAAGAAGAATTAATTCAAAAATTTTTAAAGTCAACAGTGGTATCAATAAAGCTAAATATTCCTGGAAATATAAAGTCTACAAAAATTTTATCTAATATTTTTGAAAATAGATTAGAAGGACTAATAAAAGGTTCTTTGGATTTTTATGTATATAAAGAGCGGATAACCGGGCCAGAGGCTTTTGTAATTTTTAATAAAGGCTTAACTGAAATGAAGAAAAAAATGATTCATTTCGAGGAAACAGATTTATTAGGTAGATTATTTGATATAGATTTAACGAGTGGAGATAATCAAGGGAAACAACTTTCACGTACAGACTTAGGATTTCCAGAAAGATCATGTTATATTTGCTCTGAATCTGCAAAAGAATGTGCAAGAAGTAAAAAACATTCAATGGATGAAATAAAGTTTGTTATTAATAGGATGATTGAAAATGCAAAATAAAAATATAAATGCTGCTCTGAGCTCTTTACTTTATGAACTTGTTTTATATCCAAAACCTGGTTTAGTTGATCCCGTAAGTTCAGGAGCACATTCAGATATGGATGTTTTTACTTTTATTGAGAGTTCGATAAGCTTAAGGCAGTATTTTGAAGAGCTGATAGAAATTAGTTCTAATTTTTATGGCGAAAATTATCAAGAGTTATTTGAGAAAATTAGAAAAAAAGGAATTAAAGCTGAAAAAGCAATGTTTGATGCAACGTCTAATGTAAATACTCATAAAGGAGCTATTTTTTCTTTAGGAATTTTACTAACGGCAGTAAGTTATATAGAAAAAAGATATCCTGTTTTTGAAAGTATAGAAAAAAAAGAAGAAGTCTTAAGAACGATAATAAAATCAATGCTTTATGAACTTGTAGAAAAAGATTTTAAGAATCTGACGAAAGAAAATGCACAGACTATTGGTGAACAACATTTTTTACTTTATGGCTTAACTGGTATTAGAGGAGAAGCAGCACAAGCTTTTCCAATTGTTTTTGAAATTGCTCTCCCTTATTTAAGAAAAACAAAAGGGACTAAAAGAGAAAGATTGTTAGATACTTTAATGATAATATCAGCAAATCTTGAGGACTCAAATTTAATTAAACGTGCAGGAGATATTCAGATTTTAAAAGAAATGAAAGCTTATGTTGAGCAATATTTTAAAGCAACAGATAAAATACAATTTTTAAAGGATTTAGATTCTAAATTTATTGAAAGAAATCTTAGTTTAGGTGGAAGTGCAGATTTACTAATTCTAACAATATTTTTAGCAATAATAGAGGGAACTCTTTAAATATTAAAATATCTAAGCTTAAGTGTGACTTTATAAGATGTGTTATAATTGGTTATTAAAAGGAGAATAAATATGGTATTAATAATTATTGCGATTATTGTAGTTTTGGCCTTTGTAGTGATTGGGATTTATAATGGCCTTGTAAAGAGTCGTATGCAAACTCAAGAAGCTTGGGCACAGATTGATGTGCAGTTAAAGCGAAGAAATGACTTAATTCCTAACCTTGTAGAGACGGTAAAAGGATATGCGACACATGAGAAATCAACATTTGAAGCTGTTACTGAAGCACGTAGTAAGGTGGCAGGTGCAGGAAGTCCAGAAGAAGCAATTGCAGCCTCTAATGAACTTTCCGGTGCGTTAAGTCGATTGATTGCTGTTGCTGAGGCTTATCCAGAATTAAAAGCAAACACTAACTTTCTACAACTTCAAAATGAGTTAACGGGAACTGAAGATAAAATATCAGCTAGTCGTCAGCATTATAATGCAGCAACAGGCGATTACAATACAAAGATACAAAGTTTCCCTGCAAATATCTTAGCTGGTATGTTTGGCTTTAAAGCAGCAGTATTTTTTGAAATTCCAGAAGTAGAAAAGGAAGTACCAAAAGTTGATTTTGGTATGTCATAAAATAATAAAAATTCCTAAAAATTTTTTAGGAATTTTTAATTTCTGTAATTTGACGATAAGAGCAGAGCCAAGTCTCCTCACGTCGCCAGATAGAAGTAAAAATAAATCGATTACTTTTATAAGTTAAAATAAAACTTCGGCGACTGAGCCGTTTGGCTTTAAAATTTTTAATCCCATCGTTAGAAAGCGTGACCTCTTGTGTTATCATTCCTTGAGCGTTGATTTCTTTAAAGTTAGTGCTTGTGAGATTTTCACCTTCAAGTAGTTGTTCTTCTTTTTCAAGTAAGAAAAGTGATAAATCAGCAACACGCTCTTCTTTAGGAAGTTCAGCAGGTTCAACATGAACATCGGTATCAAAAATATTAAATTGTTCCGCAAGTAATTTTTCGATACTCTCTGTGGCTTCATGACTTTCATCAACACTCATATCAGCTGACATTTCAACAACAACGTCAAGAAAGATATTGGCACCATAATTTCGGCCACGCAAGGACTTTACACTTTTAATTTTAGTAACTTTTTCGATTTCTTTCTTATAATCATCAAGTAGGTTATCATCAAAACCATCAGTGAGTGAAAAAGTAGCATCTTTAAAAATATCATAAGCTGTTTTAAAAATTAAACAGCAAATAATAATGGCAGTAATGCTATCAATAATGGGAAGTTGGAAACTTGCAGTAAAAATAGCAAAAGCGGTAGAAAGGGAAATTAAAGCGTCAGAGAGATTGTCTTTATAAGTTGAGACTAAAGCCGAAGAATTAATTTTTTTAGCTAACTGCCGATTATAAAAGTAAACAGAAAACATAATAAGAGCAGAGAAAATTCCAATCCAAGCTCCTAAATAATCAACAGAAGCTTTTTCTTCCTTAAAGAAGTTTGTAATTAAATCACGTAAAAGATCAAAAGCAACAAAAGCCATGATAAAACTAGAAATAAGACTCGCAATGGTTTCGGCCTTCCAATGTCCATAAACATGATTATTATCAGCTGGAATTCTTGCCATCTTTAAACCAATAAGTAAAGCAATATTTCCAAAAATATCTGTGAGGCTATTAAAGCCATTAGCTCTTAAAGCGTCTGAGTGTACGAGACTAGCTAGAGCAATTTGTAAAGCAGCAAGAAAAAGGTAAGCAATAATAGAAAGCCAGACTCCTTTTTCAGCAAATTTAAGATCTTGTGATCCTTCTTTTTTCATTCCCTTATTATACCAAATATTAAAATAAATTCTTGACAATTACTATAAATTTATATAAAATATATTTTGTTAGAAAAGGAATATATCAAACTAAATAGATGACTTGATAAATAGTTTATTTTTTATGATATAATTTACTGTTTAAGGATTGAATATTCTTAATAGTTGAAATGGAAAGAAAGGAATTTTATGTTAAAAAAAGCAATTGGAAAACATAAAGGACTTGCTACGATAGCAGTTCTTTCAATGCTTGTTTATGCGTTTGCCGCACTTTGGCAGCCACAATTTATGAAAGACTTATTGAAAGTTTTTACAGATACAAGTCTAACGACAAATACTGAAAGGATGGAGCAAGTTACTCCAATTGGTATTAAGTTGCTAACTGTAGCAGGTGTCGGAGTTACAGGAGCAATTATTAATACGATTGCCTCAGCAAAACTTTCTCAAGAAATTGGTGCAGAAATTCGTGAGCTAAGCTTTAGAAAAATTCAAAGCTTTTCTTACGAAAATGTAGAAAAGTTTAGTGCAGGGAATCTGGTCGTACGTATGACAAATGATGTGACTCAAATTCAAACTTTGGCAATGATGTTCTTTCAAGTACTTTTACGTATCCCAATTTTATTAATTGGAGGATTCATCCTGGCTGTAGCGACACTCCCACAACTATGGTGGTTGGTTGTGGTTATGATTATATTGATTATCATTATTACTGCAGCTTCTTTAGGAATGATGGGTCCTCACTTTATGGCTCTTCAACGTATGGTTGATAAAATTAATGCAATTGCCAAGCAAAATCTTCGTGGTGCGCGTGTAGTGAAATCATTTGTTCAAGAAAAAAATCAGAAAAAAGAGTTCGATGAGACATCTGACGAATTACTTGGTCATAATCTTTCTGTAGGATATACTTTTTCTATCATGATTCCAACCTTTACGATTGTTGCACAGTTAGCGATGTTTTTAGGAGTATTGTTAGTTTCCAACTTTGTTACAGACTCACCTGAAGCAGCTCAAGATGGCTTAGCCGGGATAATGTCCTTTATGCAATATATGGGGCAAATTATGTTTGCTGTTGTTATGGGTGGAACAATGATGATGTTTGCTAGCCGTGGAATGATTTCTGTAGGTCGTGTAAATGAAATTTTAAAAGCGGAACCTGCAATGACCTTTGAAGAAACAGATGATGAGACTTTAGAAGGTTCAGTGAAGTTTGAAAATGTGAGCTTTAAATATCCAAATGATGAAAAAGTAACATTAAAAGATATTAATTTTGAAATTAAGCCAGGTCAAATGATAGGTGTTGTTGGTGCTACTGGTTCTGGTAAGTCAACTTTGGCACAGCTTATTCCACGTCTTTTTGATCCAACAGAAGGAAAAGTTTATATTGGTGGAAAAGATTTGAAAAAAGTATCTAAAAAATCATTAAAAGATACAGTTTCTATCGTTTTACAAAAAGCTCTCCTTTTTTCAGGTACAATTTCAGGGAATCTAAAGACAACAAATGAAGAAGTTTCAGAAATACTTATGAGTCGTGCTGCAGGTATTGCTCAAGCGGCTGAATTTATTAATAAATTACCAGATAAGTATGAGTCAGAGGTAGAAGAACGTGGAAACAACTTTTCAGGAGGACAAAAACAACGCTTATCAATTACACGTGGTGTGATAAAAGATCCTAAAATTCTAATTTTAGATGATTCGACTTCTGCTTTAGATGCACGATCAGAAAAATTAGTACAAGAAGCATTTAATAAAGAGTTAAAACACACAACAACAATTATCATTTCTCAAAAGATAAGTTCAGTTGTACATGCTGATAATATCCTTGTACTTGATGAAGGAAAACTTGTAGGACAAGGTACACATCAGGAACTTATTAAAAATAGTGATGTTTATCGTCAAATTTATAACACTCAGAAAGCGATGGAGGACTAAGGATGAAAGACGCAATAGAAGCTCTAAAGTTCTTCGGGGACTACTTTAAAAAATACTATCTTCAATGGTTTGTGATTATTATTGCAATAATTGCAGCAACCTATTTACAAGTTCGCTCTCCAGATTTATTAGGGGATGCAATTACAAAATTATCAGAGTATGTTGCGCAATACTTTACACATCAAGGTGCTGATGAAGCGAAAAAAGGATTTGAGCAAATTGCTAATCTCCTTAGCCAACAAATGCAACAAGACATTAGTTGGAAGCAGGTACCAGAAGTTATTGCTCAAATGCCTGCAGATATTCAAGCACAATTGACTTCGAGCCTTCCAGAGGGAGTAACTTTGGAGGCGATGATGGATGTTGCAACATCTTCAGCACCAGATAAGAAAATTTTCCTTGATGTTATGTGGAATCTTTTCTGGGTATATATTTTCACAGGTGTGTCTACCTTGATTTATACTTTAATTTTCACACGTATTGTTGCAAACTCAACCAATAGTATGCGTAAAGGACTTTTTGGAAAGTTAGAGCATCTGATGATTTCTTATTTTGATCGTCACTCTGACGGTGATATTCTCGCACGCTTTACATCAGACCTTGATAATATCCAAAATACACTAAATCAATCACTTTCACAGATCTTTGCTCAAACTGCAACATTTGTAGGTGTCTTGATTATGATGTTCTCACAAGATGTGAACATGACATGGATTACGATAGCAACAACACCTTTTGCGATTACAGCTTCAGTAATTATTGTAATTCAAGCAAAAAAGAGAACAGATATACAACAAAAAGAAGTTGGAGCTTTAAATGGCTACATGGATGAAAAGATTTCAGGTCAAAAAGCAATTATTGTAGAAGGACTTCAAGAAGATTCAATTAAAGGTTTCTTAGTTCATAATAATCGTGTCCGTAAAGCTGCCTTTTCAGCACAAGTTTGGTCTGGAATGATTTTCCCAGTAATGAATGGTTTTATGCTATTAAATACAGCCATCGTTATCTTTGCTGGCTCAGCTTATGCCTTAAATAATGAAAGTATGTCTATCAGTGTTGCTTTAGGATTGATTGTTACCTTTATTCAATATTCACAAACATATTATAATCCGATCATGCAACTTTCAAGTTCATTTGGTCAACTTCAGTTAGCCTTTACAGGTGCAAGTCGTTTACGTGATATTTTTGCTCAGCCCGAAGAACTTCGTCCTGAAAATGGAGAAATCTTTGAAGAGTTGAAAGAAGGAGTAGAGATTGAAAACTTGAACTTTAGTTATATAGAAGGTAAGCCAATTCTTAAAGATGTAAATATTAGTGTAAAGAAAGGTCAAATGGTTGCCTTAGTAGGACCTACAGGTTCAGGTAAGACAACTGTGATGAACTTGATGAATCGTTTTTATGATGTTAATTCAGGATCAATTAAAATTGATGGTGTTGATGTTCGTGACTTTGACTTAGATAGCTTACGTTCAAATGTTGGTATTGTTCTTCAAGAGTCTGTTCTTTTTGACGGAACAATTGCAGATAATATCAAGTTTGGTAATCCTGATGCCAGCATGGAGGAAGTGATTACTGCAGCTAAAACAACACATATCCACGAGTTTATCGAATCTTTAGAAGATAAATATGACACACATGTCTCTGATGAAGAATCAGTTTTCTCAGTCGGTCAAAAACAACAAATTTCAATTGCTCGCACGATTTTGACAAATCCAGAATTATTAATCTTGGATGAAGCAACTTCAAATGTGGATACATTGACAGAACAGTTAATCCAATGGGCAATGGAAGCAGCTATTGCAGGTCGTACCTCCTTTGTTATTGCTCATCGTCTGAAAACAATTCTTAATGCAGATAAAATTGTCGTTCTTAAAGAAGGTGAGGTTATCGAAGAAGGTAATCATCATGAACTTGTTGAGAAAAATGGTTTTTATGCAGAGCTTTATAAAAATCAATTTGTATTTGAATAAAAATAAAACGTCCTTAAATTGGACGTTTTTTTGAGCTTTAAATCTTATTTTTATTTCTTTTAGGTGTATAATAGATAAGTTGCTAGAAAGTAAAAATATGATGAACATAATTAAAGAAATAATTAAAGAAACAGACCCTACACTGTCTTTCTTTGAAATGGCTTTGGAGTCTGAGAGTTTGAGGATCGAAAATGGTCTTTTGTCAGAAAAAGATCATCCTGCTGTTTTTGAGCCTAAGATTAGTCATCCTTATATTACAACGGATTTTTCAGAAAGTCAGTTAGAGTGGATTAGTCCTGTCTCAACGAAGCCTCAACTTTTACAAGATTTCTTAAAGACTTTGTATGATTTAACAGCTTTGGAGTTGGATGAAAATGAATATTTATTTCCTTATTCTTTGCCCGTTAAGTTAGAAGAAGAGAAAATTCGATTGGCTAATTTTAAAAGTGGGAAAGTACAAGCTGAAAGTGCCAATCGCTATCGTGCATATTTGAGTCAGCGCTATGGTAAGAAAAAGCAGACTTTATCTGGTATACATTTTAATCTTTCTTTATCTCAAAAAATACGAGAAGACTTTGAAAAAAAGGGGATAAAAAGTAATGATCTTTACTTAAAGATAGCAAGAAATTATCAACGTTATCAATTTTTAACAGTTGCCTTGCTCGGTGCAAGTCCTATTGCTGATCCCTCGTTTTTAGATGAAGATATAGGAGAATGGCTGTCGATTAGAAACAGTCACCTAGGCTATCGGAATTTACAGGAGCTTGATTTAGATTATTCAACAACTGAAGCTTTTATCACTTCTTTAGAGCAGTTAATTGAGAAAAAAGTTATCTATGATGAAAGAGAGATTTATGAATCTGTTCGTTTAAAAACTCAATCGAAGCATTTATTGGAAGATTTAAAGAAAGATAAAATTAAGTATATCGAAATCCGAAATATTGATATTAATCCTTATGAAAAAGGAGGGATTTCAGTAAGTCAGATTGAATTTTTAAGAGCTTTAATCTGTTATTGTTTAATCAAAGAAGAAGAAACAGAAATTTCAAGAGGCCGACGCTTATCAGATTTTATTGCTGAAAGCTCGAATTTTCAAAGAAAAGTTCCTTTTGAAAATAATCAGACAATTTTTGATTTACTTCTTGAGCAGTTAGAGGATATGTTAGAAACTTTCAAAGAACTTGGACTTTCAACAACTCCTATCACAAATTATATAAAGGATTTGAAAGAGAATAATCTTTTATATCAAAAACTGACGAGAGACATTAAAGAAAAAGGTTATCTTCCCTTTTTAGAAGAATTAGCTAAGGCTTATAAAAAGTCAGCTTATGAGCATCGCTTTAAACTTTATGGTCATGAAGATTTAGAGTTGTCAACACAGATTTTGATTAAGGAAAGCTTGAAATCTGGTGTAAAAGTTGATATTTTAGATCGAAAGGCAAACTTTATTTCTCTTTCGAAAGATGGAAAGACAGAGTATGTAGAGCAAGCAACTAAGACAAGCCGAGATAACTATGTGACGATTTGTGCAATGGAAAATAAAGTTGTAACTAAAAAAATCTTAGAAAATCAAGGATATCGTATCCCGCTAGGGTCAGAATTTGAAGATTTTGAGGAGGCACTGGATTACTGCCAAAAGATGTCTAAAGATTTTGTGATTAAACCTAAGAGTACAAATTTCGGACTAGGAATTAGTATCTTTACAGAAAAAGTAAAGAAAAAAGATATTAGCTCGGCATTAAAGTTAGCCTTTTCTTATGATGAGACGATTCTTATTGAAAAATTTATTAAGGGAGAAGAATATCGCTTTCTTGTTATCGATGATAAACTCGTAGCTATTTTAAATCGTATTCCTGCAAATATTTTAGGAGATGGAAAGCAGACGATTGAATCATTGATTGATGAAAAAAACCAAGATCCTCTAAGGGGAGAGGGACATCGGACACCACTTGAAAAAATAGTTATTGATGATGCTTTAAAAATCTACCTTAATCAGCAAGCTAAAAATATTCAAACAATTCCTGCTAAAGGAGAAAGGGTCTTTCTTCGACCAAATTCTAATATCTCTACAGGAGGGGATAGTATTGATATGACTGATGAGATGCCAGAATATTTTAAAAATCAAGCAGTGGAGATTGTTCGTTCCTTTGGGGCAAAAATTTGTGGTTTAGATATGATTATTGAAAATTATCAAAATCCTGAGAGTGAGTATGCAATCATAGAACTTAATTTCAACCCGGCAGTTTATTTACATACTTATCCTTATAAAGGTCAAGAAAGAAATATTGCCAAGGAAATTTTAAGTTTACTAGAATTGATTTAGAATAAGACTTTCGAGTCTTATTTTTTAAGTCTTGATTTTTTGACTCATTTTTTGTAAAATAAACTGTTACAAAATAATGATGATTAGAATAGTTTTACTATTTTTAAGCGTTCGTAGTGTAATGGATATCACGTGAGATTCCGGTTCTTACGATGGGGGTTCGATTCCCTCCGGACGCATCAGGTTTTGTGAAATTCACAAAAGGATAAAGAAAAATTGGAAGTTTTATTTCTAGGAACATCAGCAGGTCAGCCCTCTCAGCAGCGTAATGTTAGCTCATTAGCCTTAAAAATGCTAGATGAGCGTAATGAGGTTTGGCTCTTTGATTGTGGTGAAGGTACACAACGTCAAATTTTAAAAACAACACTAAGGCCAAGGAAAATAACAAAAGTTTTTATAAGCCACCTTCATGGTGACCATATTTTTGGACTTCCTGGTTTTTTAGCAAGTCGAAATTTCCAAGCATCTGAAGAAGGACAAACAGATATTGAAATGTACGGTCCAGTGGGAATTAAAGATTTTGTAATGAATATTCTTAAAACTACAAGAACTCGTTTAGCTTTTAGAATTCACTTTCATGAAATTAGTCAAGCGGGTTTGATTTTTGAAGATAAGACTTTTGAGGTTTATACAGACTTACTTGAACATACAGTTTTTTGTTTGGGCTATCGAATCGTAGAAAAAGATAAAGTTGGTGAGTTGGATGCTGAAGCTTTAAAAATGGATGGACTCCCCTTTGGCCCTTTATTTGGAAAGATAAAAAAAGGTGAAGACGTTGAGTTTGAAGGCCGACTTTACCAAGCAAAAGATTATATTGGTGAAGATATCAAAGGAAAGATTGTCACAATTTTAGCAGATACACGTAAAAGTGAGCAATCTATTATTTTGGCAAAAAATGCTGATTTACTAATTCATGAGGCGACTTATAAGGCAGGTGAGGAGAGAATTGCGAAAAAGCATGGACATGCAACAAGCTATCAAGCTGCTCAAGTTGCTCAAGCAGCAAGAGTGAAGCGTCTATTGCTCAATCATATTTCAGCACGTTATTTAGGCTCGGATATTTATGAGTTAGCCAAAGGTGCAAAAGATGTTTTTGAAAATAGTTACGTGAGTAAGGATTTTTATGAAGAAGAAATCAGCTAGAAATATTGTGATTACCGGAGCAAGTGGTGATCTTGCTCAATCCTTGATTAAAAAATTAGATCAGGATCATCTTTTTTTGCTCAGCCGAACTTTGGGACTGCCAGAATTTCCTGAGGAAATAGATATTCTTATTCATACGGCAGGTTTTGCAATTTTTGAACGACTTGAGGATTTAAAAGTAGAAGATATTGAGGATATGTTTGCTGTGAATGTTTTATCAGCAATTAAACTTACTCAGCAATTAAAACCTAAAAAACTTGTTAATATTGCAAGTATTGCTGGAAAGATACCAACAGAAAAGTCTAATGTTTATGCTGCTTCAAAGGCAGCATTAATTCATTTTGGAGAAGCGATGCGTTTCGAGGGAGTAGAGGTTTTAAATGTGAATACAGGCCCTGTAAGAACGAAATTTCATTCAGAAAATTCGAATTATTTACAAAAGATGGGGAAATATGTTCTTGAAGTTGATTATCTGGCTCAGAAGATTGTTGATAATTTAGAGGGGAAGCGTCGAGAGTTAACATTACCTTGGCAGATGATGTTTCTTGATAAGTTAAGAGTAGTTTTTCCTAGAACGATTGACTACCTAGGACAGAGATTTTTTAATTATAAATAAATGTTAGAAATGGAGGAGCTATGATTCAAGCAAAATATAAATGGAATTTGCTAGATTCAGAACCAACAGCAGATTTTTTAAAAGAAACAAAAAAGTTAAAACTTAATCAGATTTTATCAAAACTTTTATGGGAAAGAGGTTTAGGTAAGTCTGATGAAATTAATCAATTTCTAAAAGTAAGTACAGAATATCTGCATGATCCTTTTTTATTACATGATATGGAAAAATCAATCTTACGTATTCGACAGGCAATTGAAAAGCAAGAGAAAATTTTAATCTATGGTGATTACGACGCTGATGGAATGACAGCAGCATCGATTATGAAGTCAGCTTTGGATGAGTTGGGTGCAGATGAATTTACTCAGGTCTATCTTCCCAATCGATTTACAGATGGTTATGGTCCTAATCTTGATGTTTATAAATACTGGATAGAAAAAGAGGAAATTACACTCATTATTACCGTGGATAATGGAGTTTCAGGACATGAGGCGATTAGATGGGCACAGGAAAATAGATGTGACGTGATTGTTAGTGATCATCATGGTCTACCTGCAGAACTTCCTCAGGCTTATTCGATTATTCATCCCAAACATCCTGAGGCAAGTTATCCTTTTGATGATTTGTGTGGTGCAGGAGTGGCTTTTAAGATTGCGACAGCATTGCTTGACTATCTTCCAATGGAGATGTTAGATCTTGTTGCGATTGGAACGATTGCAGATATGGTGAGTTTACGAGATGAAAATCGCTGTTTAGTAACATTAGGTTTAGAGCAGCTAAAAAATACAGATCGCATAGGACTTTTACAGTTGATTAAACTTGCAGGAGTAGAGCTAGAGACGTTAACAGAAGAGTCTGTCGCCTTTCAAATTGCTCCTCGGCTAAATGCACTGGGACGCTTAGATGATCCTAATCCTGCAGTTGAGTTGCTTATTGGATGGGAAGAAGAGATAACAGAAGAAATTGCTCAAAATATTGATCGTTTAAATCAAGAAAGACGAGCAATTGTTGAAAGAATCTTCTCTGAAGCTGAAAAAATGCTAGATGAAAATTCTATTGTTCAAGTTCTTTATCATCCAGACTGGCATAAAGGTGTTCTAGGAATTGTGGCAGGACGCTTACTTGAAAAAACAGGACAGCCTATTATCATGCTTCAACATGATTTAGAGACAAATGAATTACGTGGCTCAGGACGCTCAATTTCTAGTTTTAATATTTTTGAGGTTATGGATGCACATCGTGAGTTATTTATTGCTGTTGGAGGACATGCACAAGCTTGTGGACTCACAATTTCCCTCAAAAACGTTGAAGAACTAAAAAAAGTTTTGTCAGATGAGATAAAAAAACAAGAGATAGATCTCTCAGAAAAAGTTCAAAAAGAGGTGGCAATGGAACTTTCTTTAGATGAGATTGATCTTGACTTATTAAAGTCAATTTCTAAACTTGCTCCTTTTGGAATGGACAACCCAAAGCCTTGTTTTTTAATAAAAGATTATCAAGTCACTCAAACACGTCAGATGGGTTCAGAAAATAAGCATCTAAAATTAAAATTAGAAAAAGATAAGACGCAGATAGATGCCATTTATTTTTCTCATGGGAAGGAAGCTTTTGAGTTTGAGCAACTTCAAACAGAATTGCTTGTGAACTTGTCTGTAAATAGCTGGAATGGTAAAAGCTCTGTTCAATTAATGGTAGAAGATGCTTGTTTTACAGGAGTTGGATTACTGGATTTAAGAGGAAAAAGTTTAAATCTCCCTGAAAATATTAGTATTTTTGAGAAAAATCTATTTAAAAATGGTATAATTAACTCTGTATTGCTTATTCAAGATGTGCCGACAGGAAAAGAGGCCTATTTAGCTCTACAAAAAGTAATAAAAGAACATGATTTTCAGATGATTTATTTTAAAAATCAGTTGACACAAAATTATTACTTAGCTGGCCCTGGAACAAGAGAACAGTTTGCTCAGCTTTATAAATTATTGGCAGAATATACTGAATTCGACGTCCGTTATAAGCTTAAGGATTTGTCAAAATACCTTTCAATTCCAATATTGTTATTAACCAAAATGATTCAAATTTTTGAGGAGTTAGGCTTTGTTACAATAGAGGAAGGTATTATGCGACCTGTAAAGGGTGCGACACGTCGTGAAATTTCTGAGAGTTTGATTTATCAGGAACTTTTAGAGTTAATTAAATGTCAAAAGTTGTTTGCACTCTCACCTGTTCGAGATATTTATTATCAATTAAAAAATGGAGATTAACTAATTATGGAACTTTCAGAATATATTGCGAGTATTAAAGATTATCCTAAGGAAGGAATTCTTTTTCGAGACATTACTCCTTTAATGGCTGATGGCAATGCATTTAATTATGCTTGTACAGAAATTGTGCAGTATGCACGTGATAAAAAAGTAGACATGGTAGTTGGACCTGAAGCGCGAGGTTTTATCATAGGTTGTCCGGTAGCTTATGCTTTAGGAGCAGGATTTGCTCCAGTACGTAAGCCAAATAAATTACCACGAAAAACGATTGAATCATCTTATGAAAAAGAGTATGGTTTAGATACTCTAACTATGCATGAAGATTCAATTAAACCAGGGCAACGTGTTCTGATTGTTGATGACCTGCTTGCAACAGGTGGAACGATTGGAGCAACGATTGAAATGGTTGAAAAGTTAGGTGGAATTGTAGCCGGCTGTGCCTTTCTAATTGAGTTAGATGAGTTAGAAGGACGAAAAAAATTAGGAGACTATGACTATAAAGTTCTCTTACATTATTAAGAGAAAGTAAGTTAGAGGAGGAAAAATGAAAATTAAAGTACTTGATGAAGAAAATCTAGAAGAACTTTCAATGATTGAAGTTGCACATGCTTTACTTGATCAAAAAGGAACTGAGATGTCATTTTCAGATATTGTATCATCGATTCAGACATATTTAAAAAAGTCAGATGAGCAAATTAAAAGTGTCTTATCTCGATTTTATACAGATTTAAATACAGATGGATCTTTTATTCCTTTAGGAAATAATACCTGGGGTCTTCGCTCATGGTATGCGATTGGATCTATTGATGAAGAAACGATTTCATTTGATTACTTTGATGATGATGGTAAACTCAAAAAAGATGAGAGCTTAGAAGAAGTCTCTGATATTACAAATGAAATTGAAGATGAGTCTGAAGAAAAGTTAGAAAAAGAAACTAACTATGATGAAGATGAAGAAGATAGCAATGAGACTAAAGCATATGATGAAGAATTAGCTGAAGTTGAAGTTGATGCAGAAATACCAGAGAATGTCGTAAAATTTATGGATGAAGATGATGACGACGACGATGATTCAGAAGAGGAAGAGAAATAAAACAAGGAGACAGTTGTGTCTGACAAGTTTAGCAGAGATAATTTTTTAAATGAAGACCCTAATGAAAAAAATGTCCTTTCATCAGAAAGTGGCAATTTTTCTAATTTTGCCGGAGAAATTCCTGAAGATGTTCAGCGTTTAGCTCAGCAAGTAATGGATGGGCAAAATAGAAATCAGCTTTCAAATAGCATAAAATTTGGACAAGAAGGAAATACTTTTGAAAATCAAGCAAATGAAGAGGATTATCCTAATTCTCTAAAGGTTTCAAATATTAGATTTATGGGTTTTCGGCCAGAAAAGCCAGCAGTTGCTAATAATTTAGAATCTTTATTTTTAAATAAAGAAGAGGATTTTCAAGGAGAACAAAGAAAGAATATTCCTTTAAATTTTAAAGGACTACCTGGGAATGTCTCTTCTGGTCAACCAGCACAAGCTCAGTCAGTTCAATCTATACAGCCAACACAAGTCCAGCCTGTGCAACCGACGCAGACTCAAATGCTTCCACCTGTACAGCCAACTTTTAATAATTCAAATAGTTCATTCGAAAATCCTTCTTTTTATTCAGAAAACTCTAAAGAATTAGTAAATCAGAATTTAAGAACAGATGATTTTAGAAATCAGACTCTTCCAATTTCTGATCAGGCTAATCCCTTTAGATATGAAGAAGAGAGAACTTATTCAGAGCATAATTTTGAAGCTGATTTTTCTAGAGAAAGACCTTCTGAGAGTATTTATCAACGTTTAGATATCCATCAGGATGCTTCGCTAGAAACAGATCTTTATCCTCTATCAACTCAAAGACCTTCTGCTTATGAATTTATCTCAGACGAAAGTCAGTTCGTTGCTGAAAATCAGATGGTAAGACCAGATTTTAACTCAACTCCAGTTGATCAAGAATTTTTAAATCAGGAAGAATCAAAAAGTATAAAAGAACCTGAAGAGAGCACACCAAAAGTAAATCGATCAGAACGTGTTAAAGCCGAACGTGAAGCACTTGAACAGGATAAAGAAAAGCATAAGAAGAGTAAAAAGAAAAATAAACAAGTGAAAAATAGAAATCGAGAACATACACGAGATTTTGATGAAAATCGTCATTCAAATAAATCACATTTCGGAAGAAATGTAGTAATTTTATTAGTTATTACAATCTTTAGCTTAGTAGTAGGTGGTTATTTTTATGTAACAAATAGCTTGAAGGCAATGGATGCTAGAGATAAGAGTGTACGGTCTATTGAAATTCCAACTAATACTTCTATCAAAGGTGTATCAGAGATTTTAGAAGAAGAAGGTATGATAAAAAATGCTTTAATTTTTAACTACTATGCTCAGTTCTCAGGAAATTCAAAATTTAAGAGTGGAAACTTTGAGCTTTCTAAGAGTATGTCAGCAGAAGAAATTGCTAAAGCACTTCAAAATGCAACAACAACTCCAGCAAGCACAGGAAAAATAACAATTCCTGAAGGTTATACTTTAGAGATGATTTCAGAAGCCATAACAATAAATGCGAATGATGAAAATAGTTCTCCTTTTACAAGTGAAGAGTTTATGTCTGTGGTTACAGATCAAGAATTTATCTCAGAAATGCAAACAAAGTATCCAGAATTATTAGCGAGTTTACCAACAACAGACTCAGGTGTCTTTTATCAGTTGGAAGGATACTTATTCCCTGCAACTTATGAGTACGATTCAAGTACAACAGTACGTAGTCTTATCGAGCTAATGCTTGAGGCGATGAATCAAAATATGTCTCCACTCTATCCACAGATTAGTGAAATGGGTTATGATGTCAATAGTTTCTTAAGTCTTGCAGCATTGGTCGAAAAAGAAGCTAATACAGAAGAAGATCGCCAAGATGTTGCAGATGTCTTTATCAAGCGTCTTAATGAAGGGATTATCTTAGGATCGAATGTCGCTCTCTTATACCTAGAAGGTAAGTTAGGGACAGAGGTGACGATGGAAGAAGATGCAAATGTAGATACAAGTGCAGACTCAGCATTTAATCTCTATTTACATCAAGGGACAGGTCCTGGTCCAGTTGTCAGTCCAAGTTTGATGTCGATGGAGGCTGTCATTAACCATACAGCTAATGAGTATTATTATTTTATTGCTGATCCAACAACGGGTGAAGTTTATTTTGCAGTCACTCAAGAAGAGCATGATGCAAATATTGCTCAATATTTATCAAATTAAGAAAGTTATTTAAGGAGAAACATGTCAGACAAAGTCTATCAAATGACCCAAGAAGGTCTTGAAAAATTAGAAAAAGAACTTGAGGAAATCAAACTCGTCAAGCTTCCAGAGATTATTGAGCGTATAAAAATTGCACGTGAATATGGTGATTTATCCGAAAACTCAGAATACGAATCTGCAAAAGATGAGCAAGCTTTTATTTATGGTAGGATTTCAACTCTTGAGCTGATGATTCGTCAGGCTGAAGTAGTAGATAGCAAAAGTGTGGCTAAGAATGTTGTTGCAATAGGAAAAATAGTAACTTTTATCGAAGAAGGTGAAACTGAAGAAGAGACTTATCATATCGTAGGTACAGCTGAGGCCAATCCTATCGAAGGAAAAATCTCTAATGAAAGTCCAATTGGTCATAGTTTGATTGGGCGTAAAAAGGGAGATAAGGTAAAAGTTCTGCTTCCAAATGATAATGAAATGACCATAAAAATTACAAAAGTTTCAGAAGAAACGCATTAAAAATAATAACCTTGAATGAACTGCCCCCATTATTTGGACCAAGAATCCAACTAAAGGGAGGCATTTTCTTATTCCAAGAGTCCTAACTTTAAATAAATCTGAAGGCTCTTCTCCTGTATTTTGACTAAGGTTGGCAATATCAAATGAGAGCTTACTATCAGCTTCTTAAAGATAAAAGTATCCCTCAATCCATGTCTTATAAGGATAACTGTTTAAGCAATGCTCTCATAGAAAATTTCTTTGGCAGGATGAAAATGAGATGGTCATTATTAACCCACTTATGAAGATGCTGATACTTGAAACTGTGCTGATTTTTATGAATGTAATTCAGAAGCTTACTCTTAAATGGATGGAGCAATTGATGTAAGGAAGATTTAAAATGAGGATGAAAATGTCATTTTTTTATTGTTCTAGTAATTTTACTAGATAAAAATAAAGAGATAGTGTATAATAGTCAAAGATAGTCAAAGTTAGGAGGAACAATGGAAAATACATCAGATATGATTGAAGCTTATTTGAAAAAACGTCTTGCTGAAGCTAAAGCACGCGAAATTGAAATTAAACGCTCGGAGCTTGCAGAATATTTTTCAGTGGTTCCTTCTCAAATAAATTATGTGATTAAGACACGCTTTAATCCTGCACAAGGTTTTGATGTGGAGTCAAAAAGAGGTGGTGGAGGTTATATTCGAATTGTCAAAGTTCAGTATTCAAATGAGCATGATTTATTCTTAGATCTTTATAAGCAGTTAAATTCAGCAATTAGCTGTCAAAATTTAAGGGAAGTTCTTCAACTCTTGGCAGATGAAAAAATTATAAGTCTCAGAGAGGGTCAGCTGATTTTTTCAATATTGTCGAGTGAAGAGTTGACAGATAAGATGCGTTGTCATTTATTACATAATTTTTTAAAAAGATTAGATAGGATGGATTAAATGTTATTTGAACAAAAAGAGTACACAAATGCTTCACTCCGTATTTTAATGTTGGCAAAGGAGAGGGCTTATCATTTTCATAGTCCAGTTATAGGTACAGAACATCTACTTGCTGGAATTATTGAAATGCGAGGGACTTTGGCATATAGTTATTTTTCTTCTTTTGATATTGATTCTAAAAAGATAAATGAAGAAATTTTAAAATTTCCTAATGCAGTTATAACTGTATTTGATAAAAAAAATATGACATTAAGTCCTAAGTTAGAAAAAGTACTGAAGTTTTCAAAAGATTTAACACAAGAAAATGACTTTGAAAAAGTAGGAACAGAGTGTCTCTTGCTTGCCTTATTGCACGAAGTAAATAGTGTGGCACTAGCAATTTTAGAGAACTTAAAAATAGAATACGATCTTATATTTCAACAGATTGTTAATGAGAATAAATTAAGGATTCCTAAGCTAAAGCCAAAAGAAAATAAGGCCGTTGTTCCAATGGCTCAACGTCGTAAAAATAAAAAAAAGGATAAGCAA
>JBKECB010000078.1:0-23656 GCA_047974165.1 Lactovum sp. | reverse complement strand
ATCTACAATTTTAGGGAGATATTCAAAATCTGGTGGAATCATACGTTTGGGAATATCCCAAAAATGAGAGGCTTTTGTAATAATCGTGACAGTATCAAATTCTGTTAAAATTGAAGATAAGAAAATTAAAATTAAAATGAGAAAAATCACATAGGTCATTATTGGAAATTTAGAACTAATTTCTTTTCCATTTTTTAATCGGAATTTTTGACGTTTAAAAATTCCACGGCCATTTACTTCTTCCATACTAGGCCTCCATTAATTCATCTTCATTTAAAGCACGTCCATAGACTATCTTTAAGATATTATCATTCATCTCTTCAGAAGGTCCATCATAAACAACTTCTCCTTCTTTAATTCCAATTACTCGAGTTGCATATTGTAAAGCGAGATCTACATGGTGCATATTTACAAGTACAGTAATATTTAAATCTTGATTAATTTTTTTGAAATCATCCATTACTTGCTTGGCAGTGATTGGATCAAGTGATGCAACTGGTTCATCAGCTAAGATGATATCAGGTTGTTGTGCAATTGTTCGAGCTAAGGCAACACGTTGTTGCTGTCCACCACTTAACTGATCTGCACGAGTATAAGCCTTTTCTAGAATATTTACCTTATCAAGTGATTCTAGAGCAATTAATTTATCCTTTTTACTGTACAAAGCTAATAATGAAGCAATAGTTGACATATGAGAAACACGAGCAGCCAATACATTTTTTATGACTGTAGTTTTATTAATCAAATTAAAAGATTGGAAAACCATTCCAATTTTCTGTCTGAAAACTCTAAGATTTTTACCTTTTAAATTTTTTACTTCTGTACCATTGACTATTAACTCACCTGAGCTGATATCATGCATTTTATTAACTGTTCTGAGTAGAGTTGATTTTCCTGCACCACTTAAGCCAATGATTGCAACAAATTCACCTTGTTCAATTTTAAGATTTACATTTTTTAAAGCGCATACACCGTTAGGGTATGTTTTTCCAACATTATCAAACTTTATCATATTTATATTACGTTAAACTTTCCTCTGAAAAACAGAAATAGGAAGAAAAAACAATAACGTTTTAACTTCCTTCTATTTCTCTTTTATTTTTTATTAATCTAATTCTTTTAAGATTTCTTGTGCTTTGCGCTCATTATCATAGTCTGAGTCTTTAGCAACTTGATATCCATTATGTGAATAAATAGAGATAATTTCTTTACCTTCTTCTGTTTCTGCAATGTTAATGAAAGCTTCTTGGATGGCTTTCTTTAAGTCTTCATCGACAGTTTCAGTTGAAACAGAAATTGTATCATTATAAATCCCAGGTGTCACACCAAGTACAGCTGTTTCAGCCCAGATATCTTCTGAACGGCTCATTCCACCTTCTTTGCTTGAATTCCATTGTTCTTCATAATCACGACGAGCATCTGCATAAACAACTGTAATATCAGCTGTTTCAGCTGCTAAAGCATTAAATGAAGCACCATACCCATCTGTAATGACTGTGTTAGGGATATCAGTTAATGATTTACCGTAATTTTCATCTAACCAAATTGTTGGATAGATATAACCTGCTGATGATGAAGAGGAACGAACAGCCCATGTTGCATCTTTCAACATATCCCAAGTAAGTTCTTTACCACTTTCAATTACTTCTTGTAATTTTTTTCCTTTTGCAGAAGGTCCAGCAATAATTAATGAACGATAGTAAGTTGCTTGTTCAGTAATACCTTTAATAGGCTCATTTTCATTCCACTCTTTTGGATCTTCAGCATCTACAGATAAGGCGTCACGTGTCGCAGTCAATGCAACATCGATACCATCCTCAGCATAGATAACATAAGTTCCTCCAGGAATAAGTCCTATATCAGCAGTACCCGCAGTTAAAGCTTCTCCAACAGCCTCATAAGTACTTCCAACTTCGATAACAACTTCACCAATATCATAACCTTGGTTCTTCATCTCGTCTTTCAATAAGTTTTTAAGTGGCTCAGTAGCCTCTAAAATCTCAGCTGAGTCACGTGAGGGAACAAAATAAACTGTTAAATCATCAAGCTTGGTATTGCCACTCTCTGACTTCTTTTCTCCACTGCTACATCCAGCTAACAATAAAGCAACTGCAATAAAACTAGCGATAAGTCTTTTCACAATCTTTACTCCTTTAAAATTATAATTTTTAGTTACACATTAACTATAAAAAAAAAAAAGAACTTAAGTCAAGACTATTTTAAGTTTCTTTTAATTTAAATAAGTTAATGTTCGTATTTTAATATAAAATATAGAATACAAACAAGAAAAAGCTCCAAAATATAGATTTTAAGCAGTATGTTTTTAATAATAATGATTAAATAACTTTACTTTTTACCTATTATACGAACTTCTACAAACAAGTTAATTCCTGAATTTTCTTTAACTTTTTCTGTCACATACTTGATTAAATCTTCATAATCTTGGGCTTTTCCTTGAGCAATATTAACCATAAATCCCGCATGCTTTTTAGAGACTTCTACTCCTCCAATCCTATGACCAACACAACCAGCCTCACGAATTAACTGGCCAGTAAAATAACCTTCTGGACGCTTAAAAACAGAACCACAGCTTGGATATTCTAAAGGCTGTATATCAGCACGCTGTTGATTTAAATTATCCATTTTAGCCTGTATTTGTTCTTTATCCCCTTTTTCTAATACAAAACAAGCAGATAAAAGAATCCAATTCTCTTTTGAGAGCTTAGAATAGCGATAAGAAAAATCTAAGTCTGAGTAAATTAAATCTATGATTTTTCCACGATCAATATCTAATACTTTGGCTGATTTAAAAATATCTTTAATTTCACCACCATAAGCTCCAGCGTTCATAAAAACAGCACCCCCGATACTTCCAGGGATACCTGCAGCAAATTCAAAATGGCTTAAGGAATTTGCTTGAGCAATTTTTGTAACTTCTTTAAGTTTTGCTCCTGCTTCTGCAATAATTTCATTACCTTCAACAGCCACTTTATCCATCTTATCAAGTAAAATAACTAGTCCTTGGATTCCTGCATCACGAACAATAAGATTACTTGCATTACCTAAAACTGTTATTTCAATATTTTTCTTTTTAGCATAAGAGATTAATTCAATTAAAGCCTTAGAGTTTTCTGGAAAGGCTAAAAAATCAGCAGGACCTCCTACTTTAGTATAAGTATAGTTCGAAAGAGGCTCATTGTAAAGAATCTCTGTCTTTATATTTTCAAATAAAATTTTATCCATATTATTCCTTTAATCTAATAATACTGGGGTAGCAGGATTCGAACCTACGCATATCGGAGTCAGAGACCGATGCCTTACCGCTTGGCTATACCCCAAAAGTTTCTAAACAACAAACTTTATTATAACAATTTTAGATAAATTTTTCAACTGTTGTCCATGCCTTGTCACGACCACTTTTATTTTCAGAAGAAAAAATAATAAAATCATCTTGACTGTCAAATTTCAAGGCTTTTTTAATAACAGACTCATTTGTATTCCAGCGATTCCTTGTGACCTTATCTGATTTGGTAGCAACTAAAATAACAGGAATATCATAATATTTTAAAAATTGATACATGATAATATCATCTTCTGTTGGATGATGACGAAAATCAACAAGAGAAACAACTGCACGTAAATTTTTCCTTTGAGTTAAATAATTTTCAATCATCGCTCCCCAACGCTCTCTTTCCTTTTTTGAAACTCGAGCATATCCATATCCTGGAACATCAACAAAATGAAGAAGATTATCAATGTTATAAAAATTTAACAACTGCGTTTTTCCTGGAGTACCAGACGTTCTTGCAAAGTTTTTACGATTTAAAAGAGTATTAATAAAGCTAGACTTTCCAACATTAGATCGTCCAGCTAAAGCAATTTCTGGCATCTCTGTTTCTGGCCACTGTCTTTCAGAGGCAGCTGAGATGGTTAATGAAAGATTATTTAAGTTCATTAGGCTGTTTTCTTCTTTTCTTTAAATAATTGTGGCTTTTCTTCGCCGTTAACTGACTCAGCAGTGATAACCACACGTCGAATATTTTTTAAACTTGGAACTTCAAACATAATATCCATCATCGTCTCTTCAATGATGGCACGTAGTCCACGCGCTCCTGTTTTACGTTCTAATGCTTTTTTTGCAATGGCAAATAGGGCTGATTTTTCAAACTCAAGTTCGACATCATCATAACGCAGCAATTGCTTATATTGTTTAATAAGTGCATTTTTAGGCTCAGTTAAAATATGAACTAAATCTTTTTCAGTTAAAGTTTCAAGTGCAGTAACAATTGGCATACGGCCAATAAATTCTGGAATAAGACCAAAATTTTGAATATCTTCAGCAATAATTTCTTGCATATAAGAATCACCATCATCTAAAGCCTTATTATTAGCACCAAAACCAATAATTTTCTCACCTAAACGTTGTTTTACAATTTCTTCAATCCCATCAAAAGCACCACCTGCAATAAAAAGAATATTCTTAGTGTCAATTTGAATCATTTCTTGACTTGGATGTTTACGTCCTCCTTGCGGTGGAACGCTTGCAACAGTCCCTTCAATAATTTTTAAAAGTGCCTGCTGTACTCCTTCACCTGAAACGTCACGAGTAATTGAGACATTTTCTGATTTTTTTGAAATCTTATCAATTTCGTCAATATAAATAATCCCACGCTCTGCACGCTTAACATCATAATCAGCTGCCTGTAAAAGTTTTAATAAAATATTTTCAACATCTTCTCCAACATATCCTGCTTCTGTCAAAGAAGTTGCATCTGCAATCGCAAAAGGAACATTCAAGGTCTTTGCTAAGGTTTGTGCAAGATAAGTTTTCCCTGAACCGGTTGATCCGATCATTAAAATATTTGATTTTTGAAGTTCGATATCTCCATCAGCAGAGCTTACTCCAAAATTTATTCTTTTATAATGATTATAAACTGCTACAGATAAAGCTTTTTTTGCTTTTTCTTGACCAATAACATAGCTATCTAATAAGTTTAAAATCTCTTTTGGTTTTTTAACTTGAAGAGGAGCCTCTTCTTTATTCTCTAGATTATTTGTTGATAATTCTTGACTTAAAAAAATATTACGTGACATTTCGATACACTCATCACAAATAAAAGCATCGTGTCCTGCAATAAGATTAACTTCATCTGAAGAACGTCCACAAAAGGAACAATATATTTTTTGTTTCACCATTTTTTCTCTCAGTTTCTAATATAATTATAATAAAGTACCAAAAAAGGCATGAATAGAATTGACTAAATTTGTAAAAGCATTTAAGAAAAATACTATAGAAAGACCATAACGGTGTTTTCTAAGACATTCAAGCCCTAAAATTATACAAACAGCACAAAGAAGTACTGTAAAAAGTCCAAACATATTTTTATACATCTAATTTCCTTTGATAGTATTGAATTATAAAATTGTAATTATTTTTCTTATCTGCTGCTACTTTTTTTTCAGACTTTATCTTAAAGTTATTAAAAGGAAAATCTGATGGAAAATAGGTATCTCCTTGACATTCAGCAACTACTACTGTACGAACTAACTCATCAAAATCATTTTGAAAAAGAGAAAATAGTTCTGAACCTCCAATAATGTAAAGATTTTTTTCCTGATTTTTAAAATAATCTAAAAGCTCTAGTCTTGAATAAAGAAAACGAACACCTTTCATTTCAAGACTTCTATCATGTGTCAATACAAGTGTTTCTCTTCTTGGAAGAAGTCTTTGATTCATTCCGTCAAAAGTCTTTCGCCCCATTAAAATCATAGAATCTAAAGTAGTTTCTTTAAAATGCGCAAGCTCTGCTGGAAGTGACCAAGGAAGATGTCCATCGATACCTATAAGTCCATTTTTATCTTCAGCCCAAATAGCTACAATTTTTTTCATTTTTATATTATATCATACTCTTTAATAGTGTAAAAATCTTATACTTTAATTTAGAGGAGACTTTCTTCTGCACGTTTTATAATTTTTGAAAAATTATCAGGATAATAGTTTCCATTTTCATAAACAGTTCTAAGCAAATCTTTGGCAGAGTCTGTATGTGGAACTGTGATAATTTCTCCTTTATTATTCTCAACAACTTTAAAACGACCTGATTTTGAAAGTTTTCCAGGTGTCTTCTTTTGCACATTTATCTCTGAGCCATCCTCTAACTCTGCATAACTTGCTTTAATTGCAAATCTTTGTGTATCTCTATCAAAGCCTTGCTGAAGCAAGCCACCTCCTGAGCCTGTGATAATATTATCAGCAGACCAGCTAAGTGCAAGTAAAGTACGATAAAGCTCAGTAATAGTTTCACGCTTCATTCCATCACCTTGAATAACACCAACATTATGATTAAGGACTTTGTATCCTTTTTTATTGATGCTATATCCAAAAATTTTGCTCAAATGTTCAATAACTGCGATTGGTGTTTCAATGGGATTTCCAGAATCAGGACGAAAAACAACTCTACCAGAACGCTTCTTAATTTTTTCAGAAATTTCCTTTGAACCTACTACACGATCGATGAAATTTAAACTGTCAAAGCTATCGATAACAATGGAAATCGTACTTTCTTCTTCAGAACGATCTAATTGAGAGTTTAAATAGTCAAACTCACCTTCACTCTCACCATAACTTGTTGCTACGGAGTGTTCTGTAGCCCAGACTGAAAGACCACGCCCAGCTAAATCATAAATTTCTTTAATGGCACGATTAGCTACCATATTGTCTGTACCTTGGAAATGTAAAAGATGAGCAGCTCCACCACGCTCAGCTGCTTCTTTACTTGTTGCGCCACGAAGACCAAAATCATTGACTGCAAAAGGAAGATTATCTAGATTTCCACTTTCTTCATAAAATTTTAAAAGTGCTTGTTTTATGTAAAAGCCATTAGTTGCTAAGGTTGTTGGATACCATACATGCATAAGAACAGTTTCTAAAGCATTTAATGTTGTTGCAAACCAAGCTTCTGTAGACTCTAAAGTGAATAGCACGGTCCCGGTTTTTACTTTTGTTCCTTCTGGGAGAGATTTAATTTTAATTGGAAGATAGCCTAAATCTCTTACCTTTTCCCAAACTTCACGATTAAAATATTTTCGAGTTCCAAAAGTCATCGCTGCTTCTTCTTCAGCTTCATTAATCATGTCATTTGTAATTGCTTCTAATAAATGATCATGTATTATCATCTGCAAACCAAAAAATACAACACTATCAAAAAGTCCTCCTTCTCTGGCTTCACAATAACTATAAAGTTTAGAAAGCTCAGAAGGATACTCTTGCCAATGAGTAAGTTTGTAAGCATCAGTTGTTAAAATTAAATTTTCCATCTTTTCCTCAGATCATATTTTTTATCTATTATAACATGAAATAAACTCCTTATTAAAAGGAGTTTATTTTTCTTCATCCATAGATAAAACACTTAGAAATGCTTCTTGTGGAACTTCAACACTTCCAACAGCTTTCATTCGTTTTTTACCTGCCTTTTGTTTTTCAAGTAGTTTACGCGTACGAGAAATATCACCACCATAACATTTGGCCAATACATTTTTACGCAAAGCTTTAATATCTGCACGTGCTAAGATTTTCCCACCCACTGCTGCTTGAATTGGAACTTCAAACATTTGACGAGGAATGAGTTTGCGTAATTTCTCAACAATAACACGTCCACGTTCTTGAGCAAACTCTTTATGTGCAATAAAGCTTAGAGCATCTACTTTTTCACCGTTAAGTAAAATATCCATTTTTAATAACTTAGAGGCACGATAATCTGAAATTTCATAATCCAAACTGGCATAACCTTTTGTTGAGGATTTAAGTTTATCAAAAAAGTCAAATACAATTTCAGATAAAGGTAAATTATAAATAACATTCACACGATTTGCATCGAGATAGTCCATCGTCACAAATTCACCACGCTTACGCTGAGCAAGTTCCATAACAGCACCAACAAATTCATTAGGCACCATAATCTGAGCTTTTACAAATGGTTCTTCGATAGTTTCAATTGAACCAGGCTCTGGAAATTCACTTGGATTCGCAACTTCATGTGACTGTCCGTCTGAGGTATAGATGTGATAAACTACTGAAGGAGCTGTCATAATTAGCTCCATATCAAATTCACGCTCTAAACGCTCCTGAATAACATCCATATGCAATAGTCCTAAAAATCCACATCTAAAGCCAAATCCTAAGGCTTGAGAAGTTTCTGCTTCAAACTGAAGGCTAGCATCATTTAATTGAAGTTTATCTAAGGCTTCACGTAAGTCATTATATTTATTAGATTCAATAGGATAAATACCAGCAAAAACCATTGGATTCATTTGCTTATAACCTGATAAAGCTTCATCAGCTGGATTCTCTGCATGAGTAATCGTATCACCCACACGAGTATCTGCCACTGTTTTTATAGAAGCTGCAAGATAGCCAACATCTCCGGCCATTAAGAAATTACGTGAGACAGCTTTAGGACTAAAAATACCGACTTCTGTAACATCAAATTCTTTACTATTTGACATCAGGCGAATCTTATCACCAACTTTCACAGTCCCATCCATGAGCCGGATTTGTAAAATAACTCCTCGATAAGTATCATAAACAGAGTCAAAAATTAAAGCTTTAAGAGGGGCATCTATTTCACCAGTTGGTGCAGGTATTTTTTCTACCAGCTGTTCTAAAATATCGTCAATACCAATCCCTGACTTTGCGGATGCAAGGACAGCTTCAGAGGCATCTAGGCCTATAATATCTTCAATTTCCTGTCGTACAACTTCAGGCTGTGCAGCTGGAAGATCAATCTTATTAATGACTGGTAAAATTTCCAGATCATTATCTAAAGCAAGATAGACATTAGCTAAGGTTTGAGCTTCAATCCCTTGAGCAGCATCTACAACTAAAATAGCTCCTTCACAGGCTGCTAAGGAACGTGAGACTTCATAGGTAAAATCAACATGGCCTGGAGTATCGATCAAGTGAAAAATATAAGTTTCTCCATCTTTAGCAAGATAATTTAACTCGATAGCATTGAGCTTTATAGTAATGCCACGTTCACGTTCTAGCTCCATAGTATCTAATAACTGTGCTTGCATTTCACGCTTACTAACAGTCTTGGTTAATTCTAAAATACGATCTGCTAGTGTTGACTTTCCATGATCAATATGCGCAATTATTGAAAAATTTCTTATTTTTGCCTGACGGGCTTTCATCTCTGCTATATTCATTCTTGTAATTATATCATAAAAATATCATTCTTTTATTTTTCTTCAAATTTAAAGTCTTGAAAGTCTAATTCTTGATTCGCAAACTCTTGTTCAATCTTATGAATAATCCCTAGTTCTACTGTGACTTCTTCGGAAATAAAATGATCTAAATGCGCACCAAACTTTTTATCTCGACTTAGAAAGTGTAAATGAAAAGCTTGTCCAAAAAGTTGTTCTAAATGTTGTGGAGCATAAATTCCTAAGGCAGTTCCTTCAATATTTTCTTGGATAAAATGTGCTTGTGTTTTAAGTATTTCAGAGTAAGATTTTGTGTTATTATCTGATTTACAAGTTACTTCTACCTTCTTAAAGTTTCCCATAATTTTTAAACTATAAAGAAAATTCTTTGATGGGAAATGAGTCATTAAATTAGAAAATATTTCTTGAGAGCTTAGACATTTATAAGTTAATTTCTTATAAATAGAAGCTTTCCATACAGCAACATAAGGTAAGCTTTCTTTTCCATTTAATAAATTAATTTTATTTTGATCATCAGCCTTATAAGCTTTTCCATCTAAAATAATTAATTCACCACTAGCTCCATCTAAAGTCCCAATTCCTAACTCTCCTTTTTTCATAACATCTTCTAAGAAGACTGTCCCCTTGTAAAAACCCTGACTGAGTGTATAAAAACTATTATGTTGAAAAATTTTAGAAACCATTTCTATATCATAACATATAAAAAACACAAGACTTCTTTTTAAGCTTGTGTTTTTAATCTTAAATATTTACGGTTTTCCCACTTATAGCGAACAGAATAACGAAATTCTTTGAAGGCAACAGTATTATCGATAAAAGTAACCACAAAAGATTCTTTATATCTTGGAGGATTAAGTGTTGCCCCCCACATATGCTTAATAATAATATCTTTCTCAAGTGAATTAATTTCTGTTAACTTTTTAGCATTACGATAAGCTATCCGAGGATGTACGTAAGCATGGCTTTTATTAAACTTTGTGTCACGCCAATCATAATAAAAAAGATCATGAAAAAGTCCAGCTCGAGCTGTTTCATAAGACTTCCAACCTAGTCTTTTTGTAATCTTATAGGACTGATAAGAAACACGCAAACTATGCTGTAAACGAGTAGAAATATAATGGTGCGGGATATTATCTAATTTTTGAAGTTCTTTCTTCTCTAAAAACTCTCCCACAATAGCCATATACTCAAGATCATCTAGCCATGGCTTTTCTTCATCTAATAACATGCACATAGTATAGCATAAAATATATTAAATACAAAATATATTAAATAAAAAATATATTAAATAAAAAAAGAGTTCTTTGAACTCTTCATATTATTTATTAACCTAAAGCCTTTTTTGCTGCATCTGCTAATGAAGTAAATGCTGCTGCATCAGTAACTGCTAAATCAGCTAACATTTTACGGTTGATTTCAATTTCAGCTAACTTTAGTCCATGCATTAACTTACTGTATGAAAGTCCATTCATACGTGCTGCTGCATTGATACGAGCAATCCAAAGTTTACGGAAATCACGTTTCTTTTGACGACGATCGCGGAATGCATAGTAGTATGAATTCATTACTTGCTCATGAGCAGTCTTGAAAAGTAAATGTTTTGAACCGTAGTAACCTTTTGCTAATTTTAATACGCGTTTACGACGCTTGCGGGCAACTGTCCCACCTTTTACACGTGCCATATTTTATTTCTCCTTTGAAATAGTCTTAAAAAAACTATTTTTCATTTCTCTGTTGATAATCTTAATATAAATTTCTATTAACGCATTGTCGCAACCATACGACGAATACGTTTGAAGTCACTTTTTGAAACCATTCCTGATTTACGAAGTTGACGGCGTTGTTTCACTGTTTTTCCATGGAAACGGTGACTTGTGTAAGCGTGGAAACGTTTCAATCCACCTGAACCTGTACGCTTGAAGCGTTTTGCTGAAGCACGGTGAGTTTTTTGTTTTGGCATTTTAATTGCTCTCCTTTTTCTTAAGTGGTGCCAATTGTAAAAACATTTGACGACCATCCATTTTTGCTTTTGATTCTACTGATGCAACATCTTTTGTTGCCTCAGCAAATCGATCCATAACCTCACGTCCCACTTCTTGATGGGTGATCATGCGGCCACGAAAACGGATTGATACTTTGACTTTATCACCTTTTTCAAGAAATTTTCTTGCTTGGCGTAGTTTTGTATCAAAGTCATTTTGATCAATTACAGGACTTAAACGAATCTCTTTAATTGTAATGACAGTTTGATTTTTCTTATTCTCTTTCTGCTTCTTCTTTTGCTCAAATTTGAATTTTGCAAAATCCATAATTTTGGCTACCGGAGGTGTTGCTTGTGCTGAAATAAGAACAAGATCGAGTCCTTGTTCCTCTGCCTGATCAAGTGCCAATCGAGTATCAGTAATACCTAGTTGGTCTCCTTCAGCAGAGATAAGACGAACTTCTTTAGCACGAATTGCGCTGTTCATCGTTACGGTCTCTCTTGCGATGTTAAACTCCTTTCAGATATGAGTATCTCTTTTATTTTGTCAAAAAGAAAAGCGGAACATATGAAATGCCCCGCTAAATAGAATCTAATTTAAAGTAATTCCATCTGTTAGCCCAGGTCGATAAAACACTAAGGCGAGAAGCGGGTGCTTCTACTTTTCAACAAGAATAATTGTAACAGAAATATTTTAGCTTGTCAAGAATTTTTTTTAATAAGTATCTTTTAGAATTTTTAAGGAAATCAAATAAACTTATTTTTACATGAAATAAAAGCGGTGAAATTACCAATATCCTCCTCTTTTTCCTATTGCTATTTTCTTTCTTGTACTTACTTTTAAACTTACTATATATTGTGCTATAAAAGAACTAAAAACAACAAGTTAAGGTAAAACTTGTTGTATACTTAAACTTCTAGGATTTCTGAATAGATATATTTTAATAGATAGACCATCTTATCTAAAGATCTCAAATATCTCAAATTTCGTAATTAGAAAGTAGCGTCACAAACTCAATATAACCAATCTAATTTCAGAGTTGACACAGAGTCTAAACTATTTTTCTTATTTTGTTGATTGTTTTATCGCCATTCGATAAGGTAAGAGTGCTGTTTTTTCTTCAATTTCTTCTTTGTTAATAAGTTTCGTTAGAAAACGCATAGAAACAGCACCTACATCATATAATGGCTGGTCAATACTTGTCAAATTAGGACGTGTATAATTTGTGACAATTGTATTATTAGAAGAAATAATTTCAATATCTTCTGGAACTTTAACTCCTTCGTCAAGTAAACCATTTAATACACCTGCTGCTACTTCATCGTCTGTGATAAATAAAGCTGTTGCTTCAGTAGATAAAATACGTGAGACTAGCTTTTTCCCTGCCTTGTAATTATAAGGTGTTTCGATTACTTGTAATTCATTATATTTACGCTTATTTGCTTTTAAAGCTGCCTTATAGCCTTCAAAACGTTCTGTATTTGTTGAACTTTTTAACGCTCCAGTAATTAAAGCTACTTTTTCATGCTTTTTTGCAAGTAAGTCAACTGCTTCTTCAACTGCTTTTTTGTGATCAATACTTACTGCGTAAATTTTTTCTTGTGGGTCTGTAACTCCTGCAAGAATCACTGGAGTTCTTAAACGAGAAAGCTTTTGACGAACATTATCAGATAAATCTAGACCCATAAAAACCAACCCATCAACTTGCTTTGAAGCAAAGTCATCAATTAAAGCAATTTCTTTTTCAGGATCTCCATCTGAATTTGCAATTAAAATATTATAATTATACATTCTTGCAACATCATCAATACCAACAATGATACGAGAATAGAAAGAGTGAGTAAAGGAAGGTAAAACAATTCCAATAGTTGTTGATCGTTTACTTGCCAAACCTCTTGCAATAGCATTAGGGCGATAGTCAAGTTCATCAATGACTCTTAAAACATGTTTTTTTGTATCTTCTTTAACATTAGAAACACCATTAACAACACGACTGACTGTCGCCATTGAAACACCAGCAACTCTAGCAACATCATAAATTGTGATAGGGTGATTATCATTTTTTATTTTTTTTGTTTTCATAGTTTACATTATACCCTTTCATGAAAGGGTTTACAAGTATTAAGCACTTTTACTTGCTTTTTTCATAAAATAATAAGAAAATAAGAGTATGAATGAAAAAATTAAAAAAATTATGAAAGTACTTAGTGATGAAAAAGTTGACATGACTTTTATTACTAATCCAACCAGCTTAAATTACTTAACCTCTGTTGAGATTGAGCCACATGAACGCATTGCCGGTCTTATGATTTTTCCAGATCAAGAGCCTATTTTCTTTACTCCTGCCTTAGAGGTTGAAGTTGCAAAATCTACTGTTAATTTTGAGGTTTTTGGCTATGTAGATGCTGAAAATCCTTGGAAAAAAATAGCTGATAAACTAAAATCTTTTTCAATAAAAAAAATAGCCGTAGAATATTCTGATTTAACTCTTCAAAAAATGGAAGGATTAAAATCAGCTTTCAGTGTAGATTTTTTTGACATCACTCCTACGATTAGTCGTATGCGATTAATTAAATCGACAGATGAGATTGAAAAAATGAGCCTATCAGCAGAATATGCTGATAAATGTTTTCAAATTGCCTTTAAATATCTTTCAGAAAATCCTCAAACAACTGAAACAAACCTTATTGCGATGATTGAGTATGAGATGAAGAAAATGGGGATCTCACAAATGTCTTTTGATACTTTAGTTCTTTCAGGTGCACGTGCAGCAAATCCTCATGGAATGCCAGAAAATATTCAAATAGAAAAAGATAAACTACTTTTATTTGATCTTGGTGTTATGAAAAATGGCTACGCTTCAGATGCAACACGAACAATTTCTTTTGGAAAAGCTCCAAGCTTTGATCAAGAAATCTACCATATTGTTTTTGAGGCTCATATGGCAGCTATGGACTTTATTAAACCTGGGGTTTCAACTTTTGAAGTAGACAAGATTGCACGTGACATTATTACAAAAGCAGGCTATGGAGATTACTTTACACATCGACTTGGTCATGGTATTGGAATGGATGTTCATGAATTCCCTTCAATCGGTGGTAGCGATGATATAATTATTGAAAAAGGAATGTGTTTTTCAAATGAGCCAGGTATTTATATTCCAGATAAAGTAGGAGTTCGTATTGAAGATTGTATCTATGTAACCGATACAGGATGTGAAGCACTTACCAAAACAAGTAAAGAGTTATTGTTCATTTAATTTAAAAACCTTAGTAAATATAATAAGTAATAGAACATTTATCGTTAATTACCTTATATTTACTAAGGTTTTTTATTTTCAAAAAATTACCCCTATAAGTGATTTACATAAGAATAATTATGTTGTATTATAAAGTGACATAAGCTAGCTTATGTAAAATATCTCCTATTTAACCTTTTTTTAAGCCATTTATTAGTTTCCATTTATATAAATTATGGAAAAAGAAAATGACTACTTTACAACTACTCTTTATATTAATTAACATAATTTTGTTTATTAGTCGTAACTCTTACAGTGAATTTTATCACTAGAGATTCTTTACTCAGAATAAAGCTGTAATTTTCTCTAGTAAAAAGTTATTATTTAATAACAAACATCATAAAAGCTTTCATTATTTTCTTCTTTAAAATTTTCTATACAGCTTATCATATCAAAGGTTAATAATTAGCTACTTAAAAATAATTAACTTAAGCTATAAAGTTAATAATAACTGTTAGAGAGTAAAATATTGCTGGAAACTTGTAATTAAGTCTGTATTATATATGTTAAGTTTATTAATTAATTAATCTTCCTCAGTAATTTAGCTGCTTACTTAATACTGTAATTTCATCAAGTACTTCATTTTACTAAGTATTTTTTGTTCATTATAAATATCCCAAAAAACAGAACATACTTTAGATAAAAGTAAGCTCATTATTATTTATCTTCTAGAGTTTCTCTCTATAAGTCTATTTTTACAATTAAGCTTATTAACTTTGATAAAAATATGGTGAAATAAAATGGGGCAAAAAAAACTCCAGAATTAATCTGAAGTTTTTACATTTTATTTTACTGAAGGTTGTTGCTGAGTAATACAGTGGATATTTCCACCGCCATAAACAACTTCTACAGTATTCACACCTACTACCTCATGATTTGGAAACATTGCTTGTACTTGTTCAATTGCAAGTGCATCATTTTCATCTCCATACTGAGGAACGATAACTCCCTTGTTTGTAATCAAGAAATTCATATAAGAAGCGATACAGATATCTCCATCTTCACGAGGCATTGTTCCTTCAACACTATCAATTCTGAATTCACCTTTAATTGTTACATTATTTACTGGACAGGTTAACTTATGAACTTTAAGTTGACGACCTTTGGCATCTGTCATTTCAGATAATCGCTTATAAGCATCTTGTGCTGCTTCATAAAATGGAGAGTTATTATCTTCTGTATAAATACAAGCTACTTCTCCTGGAGCAATAAAGCAAGCAACATCATCAACATGGCCATTTGTTTCTTCAGGATCAATACCATCACCTAACCATAAAACTTTCTCAGCATTTAGATAATTTTTTAATTTTTCCTCAATTTCTTCTTTTGTTAAATGAGGATTACGTCCTTCTGATAAAAGACACATCTCTGTCGTTAAGACAGTTCCTTCTCCATCAACGTGGAAAGAGCCACCTTCTAACACAAAACCTGTTGTTCGATAAGAATCTACTGACTCAAGCTCACAGATTTTTTGAGCAACTAAATCATCTTGATCCCAAGGGAAATAAAGACCATCTACAAGTCCACCCCAAGCATTAAATTCCCAGTCATTTGCACGAAGATCACCTTTATCATTAATAATAAAGCTTGGTCCACAATCACGAACCCAAGAGTCATTATTTGATACTTCAAGTACTCGAATTTCCTCTGGAAGTTGATAACGAGCATTTTGATATTGAGCTTGAGAAACTAACATTGTGACAGGCGTAAATTTTTGAATGGCTTTCGCAACATTAGTAAATGATTCTTGAACAGGTTTTGCTCCATCACGCCAATTATCCGGTCTTTCAGGCCAAAGCATATAAACTTTATCTTGGGCTTCAAACTCAGCGGGCATACGGAATCCATCTTCTTTAGGTGTTGTTTTAATAATACGTTGTGACATTTTTTCTCCTTATTTTTTAATTTTCTTTATGATAATAATTAACTCACCAATTCCAATAAAAATAATTGCTCCTATTGTAATTGGAAGTTGAGCTGATAATGTTTCAGGATCAAATTGTAAAGGAATAGCTGTAAAAATTAAAGAAACGATG
This sequence comes from Lactovum sp., assembly GCA_047974165.1. Classification (GTDB taxonomy): domain Bacteria; phylum Bacillota; class Bacilli; order Lactobacillales; family Streptococcaceae; genus Lactovum. The sequence goes on along the minus strand of JBKECB010000078.1, from coordinate 7,115 downwards.
ATGATAAACATCGGTAAAACAGTATAAAGTTTCAATAATGCTGGTCCTCCGTTCACAGAGAAAGGACGTGGAGTATCGGGATCAATTTGACGTAATTTATAAAAAGCTGGAAATACTGGAACATAGCTTAATAAGAATAAGACAAGATTGAGCGAGAAAAATGACCAGAATAAATCTTGATTAGGTAAGATAGGAGCGATGAGTACGATAATTGTTGCAATAATACCATTCATCAAGGCCGCCCCCCAGGGAGTGTCATTTGATTTTCTACGCTTTGAAAAGAAAGATGGCATATCTCCATTCTCAGCTGCATAGCTGGCAATATTATTAACTCCTTGTGACCAAGAAACCATATTTCCAAAAAGGGTAAGCATAAATAAGAAGGCAATCAGGCTAATAAACCAACCTGTAGGTGTATCTAACATTACTTGAAAACTATCTACAAGTCCTGAACTTGTTGATAATTCAGAAGTTGGAATAGCAACTCCAATACCAAACGCAGAGAACATATAAATTGCTGCGATAACAATTCCTCCCCATATAATAGATTGCGGAATTTGTTTTTTAGGATTTTCCATACTATCAGCAAATGTACAGATAACTTCAAATCCAAGTAAGTTAAATATGATTACTGAGATAAATGAGAGACTGTTCAAATCAAAGCTAGGTAAAAGTGATGTAAATGTATAATCATTTGCAACACCTTTTGTTAAGGCAGAATAAACACCGAGTCCTCCCAAAGCTAATGCTAGAAAAACCTTAATAACTGCACCACCATTTAAAATCCAAACACTATCACTAATAGGATAAAGACTGATAAGAACAATCAACCAAATAAATATTAATTCAATAATTAAAGCTAAACTTGTACTTACTTCAATACCAAATATTACTTGAATTAATTCAGGACAAAGAACAGCAAGTGAAGCCATCCAAAGAGGGAAATTTATCCAGTAAAACCACGAAACTCTTGCCCCCCAACGATGACCAAAGGCTTTTGTCACCCAGTCATAAAGTCCACCCTCACCTGTATAAGTTGTTCCTAACTCAGAGGTAATCAAACCATAAGGAAGCAAGAAGGCAACGATAAGAAGAATCCACCAAAAGAATTGAGAATTGCCTATAGCAGCAACCGGAGCTGCTGCTTCAGCAACAAAAACAACACAAATGACAGAAAGAATGGCACTAAATAGGCTAAACTTTTTCTTTCCATTTTCCATAATTACACACTTTCTATTTTGCTAAATAGTTTTCTAAATCACTTTTAGCAGCTTCTTGTGCTTCTAAGTCATATGGATTTTTAGTCTCATAATCACGAAGAAGGTAAACTAAAAGTCCACGAATAGAAGTTAAACGATTCTCTGCTTCATCAAAACAGATTGAATTTTTACCATCAATAACAGCATCTACTACTTCTTCACCACGTGAAGCTGGTAAACAGTGCATAAATTTAGTATTTTCACCTGCTTTTGTCATCATTTCAGGAGTTACTTGGTATTTTGGATAGAAAATAGACAGACGCTCTTCTTCTGAAAGTTCAGCATCATAAAGGCCATACCAAACATCTGTATAAAGGAAATCTGCTCCTTCAATAGAAGATTCTTCATCTGAAACTACAAAAGTTCCGCCAGAGATTTTACAATTTGCTGCAAGTTTTTCTTGATGTGTATCATTTAATTGATAACCTTTTGGTCCATAGTGAACAAAGTTCATCCCCATTTTTGTTGTAATAAGTCCTAATGAGAAACATACTTGTGTTGCATCTCCAACAAATACAACTTTACAATCTTCTAATTTTTTATCTACTGGAAGATGTTCAATTATTGTTGTCAAATCTCCAATTTCTTGAGTTGGATGATTATAGTCTGACATTGCATTTAAAACAGGAATTGTACTATTTTTTGAAAGATTATCAACAGATTCATGACGATCAACACGTGCCATTAAAATATCTACAAGACGTGAAAGAACTGTACTTGTATCTTCTATTGTTTCGTGACCTCCAAGTTGAATTTGACCCGGTGCAAGATATTGTGCATGTCCACCTAGTTGAGTCATTGCAGTTTCAAATGACACACGTGTACGTGTTGAAGATTGTTGAAAAATCATTCCTAGACTCTTATTTTTCAATAATTGTGGATAATAACCATTCTTAATAGAAGCTTTAATCTTCAAGCTGATATTTACAATATCAAGAATTTCTTCTTTTGTATAATCCTCTGTTGTGATAAAATCACGTTTGTTAGTTGTTGACATTTTTATTCCTCCTGAATAAATATATTTTTTCGACTCCCATTATTTTTTGGGAACAAAAAGAGTTTATCAAAATATGAAAGCGTTAACAATCAACTAATAGGACTAATCTTTTATTTTTTGAAAAGGCTTACACTGAAAGCTTTTAGAGCATAGGTTTAGAAGAGTTTAGACCTTAAAAATAAAATAAGCCAATAAAAACTGGCTTATTTTTCTAAATTTCTAAATTTTTTAAATATTTCGATGACTTCTGAACGTCCTTCTGCTGAAAGTTTAATATAAATATTATGAGTATGTGTTTTTACAGTTCCTATTGATAGATAAAGCTTATTAGCAATTTCTTTATTATGCCTTTTTTGTAAGAGAAGAAAAAGAATCTCAGCTTCTCGACTTGTCAAACTATAATGATTAATAAATTTGTCAAAATATTTCTGCCCAAGATCTTCTTCATCTATCTTTTTATCTGCCTTAGGAAATTGAACTAAAATTGGGACAGAATCTTCTTTTTCTATTGTTTTAACTTTATATTTTGTTAGGAAATACTTAAAAGCTAAGAGACTTAAGAGAATATGAAAAATATCTTCTGAAATATTTCTATGATTAATCCAAAGAATATTTTTTTTATAAATATCTTTAAAGAAAATAACAAAGCTATCTTCTAATAAAATAATACAGGCAAAACTAATTGCCAATAAACTTATCATCTTCGTATATTTCTGCCAACGCTCTGAGAGGTATTCTTTTTTATAATTTTTCAGTGAATAAAGACCAAAATAAAAGGTTAAGAGCTGACTTGGAAGATAATAAAGCCAGACTTTCAATGCTGAATTCTCTAAAAATGGAGTGAGTAGTAACCAAAGAGCAAAGAAGATATAAATAACATACTGATAATTCTTTATTTTTTCTGAAGAAAGCTCATGTGTAAGAATAAGAGCAATCCCCATAATTCCTAAATAAGAAAGAGTCTGAAGGATAGGATTTACCATAAACTGATTGTTATAATAATTGGCAAAATTACTAAAGTCTTCAGACAAAGTAATCAGTAAGTTATTAAAAATAAGAAGTAAAAAATACAAGCTAATTAAAAGATAATTTTTTTTATGGTCTTTTAGATAAAAGCCAAAAGAAAGAGACATTACTACTGTAAATAAAATAGTCAAAAAGCTACTATAAAGATAAATAAAAATAATAAATTCTCCTTTCAAATTTCTTGAATGAATTATCTCTATCATACCATAAATTCTTTTAATATTTTTCATTAAAAAGCATCTAAAAGTTTGCTCTTTAGTCATAAAAACTGTAAAATAAGAGGATATATTCCTATTAGGGAGGACATTATTATCAAACGGAATTTTTCAGCACCACAAATTGTTGTCTTTAGCTTTGCAGCTTTAATTTTAATTGGTGCTATTTTACTTACTCTTCCTATTTCAAGTGTCAGTGGTGAGAGTTTAAATTTTCTAGATGCACTTTTCACTGCAACTTCTGCTGTCTGTGTGACTGGACTTGTAGTTATGCAAACAGCAAGTTCTTGGACCTTATTTGGAAAGCTCGTAATACTAATCTTAATTCAAATCGGAGCACTTGGCATGCTTACCTTTATGATGTTAGGTTTAAAGCTACTAAAACAACGGGTATCGTTACGAACAAATCTTGTTATTGGAACACAGTTTAATCAAACACATCCTGGAGGAATGAGAGAGTTAGTTAGCCATATTGTGAGAGTTACTTTTATCATTGAAGCTTTAGGAGCTATTCTACTTGCTAGTGGATTTTTCTTTAGTGGCTTTACAGATTTACCACATGCTATTTTCTATGGGATTTTCCATTCTATTTCAGCCTTTTGTAATGCAGGTTTTGACTTAATTGGTGGAAATAGTTTGACTCCTTTAGCTAATAATCTCTTTATTTCAACAACAATTTCTCTTTTAATTATTTCAGGAAGTTTAGGATTTCCTGTCTGGGCTGAATTAATTAAACTTTATAAAACACCAACCTTATCTATAAAAACAAGATTAAGAAGATTAACACTTCATTCTAAGTTAGTAATTACCACAACTTTTGCACTTCTTTTTTTAGGAATGTTTGCCTTTCTTCTTTTTGAGTTTAATAATCCTTTAACCTTACAAAACATGCCTTTTAGCGAAAAATTATCTTCAGCTTGGTTTCAGTCAGTTACTCTTAGAACTGCTGGATTTAATACCATTTCTCAAGCTGGATTAAGAGATGTTTCAAAAATCTTTTCATGTATGCTAATGTTAATTGGAGGATCGCCTGCAGGAACAGCCGGAGGTTTAAAAACAGTGACAGTTGCAGTACTTGCTGCTGCTGTTATTTCAGCCATTAAAGGTGAAAAGATTATTAGCTCTTATCATCGAACGCTTCCCTTGTATACTTTACAAAAAGCACTAACTGTCATCTTTACCATGACCTTAGTTGTTGCCTTTTCAACAACTGCCTTAACTTTTACAGAGGTTGGCGTTGATTATATTGATCTTCTTTTTGAGGTCTGCTCAGCTGCTGGTACTGTTGGTGTGACTACAGGAATTACTTCTGACTTATCTGTTTTAGGAAAGTTAATTATTATGGGCTGTATGTTTATTGGAAGACTCTCACCAGTTACCTTAGCCGTTGCTTTAAATATAAAATCTAAATCATTTGTTGGCGGGAAAAAATTTGCTGATGGATATGTTATTATTGGATAGGAGAAAAAATGACTGAAAAAAATTATAAAAAAACTAAAAATAAAACAAAGAGTATTGCAGTGTTAGGCCTTGGTCTTTTTGGAATTGGAGTCGTAAAGACTCTTGCCAGTCAAAATGTTGAGATATTAGCTTTTGATAAGTCTGAAAGCCATTTACAGGAAGTTGCAGATATTGTTACTCATGCTGTTTGTGGTGATGCTTCTGATGAGACAATTTTAAAGTCACTTGAACTTGGAAATTTTGATATTGTGATTATCGCAATTACAAAGGATTTTGAGTCCGCCTTAGTTGCTACAATGGTTGCTAAAGAACAAGGAGCAAAACGCATTATTGTCAAAGCTGTAGGTGAGCTTCAAAAGAAAATTCTTCTCAGCATTGGAGTTGAAGAGGTTGTCCTTCCTGAAAATGAAATGGGTACACGACTTGCTAAAAAATTAATCGGAACAAATGTTCTTGAAATATTGGGTGAATCTAAGCATTATGCCATTGAAGAGCAGTATCCTCTTCCTGAATGGTTGGGTAAATCAATTATTGATCTTCATATTCGTCGTAATCATGACATGACAATTATTGCTGTTATGCGTGGTGAAAATCTAAATGTTCCTGTCTCTCCAAACTGGGTATTTGAAGAGGGAGATGTTATTGTTGTTTTAAATAAAAAATAGGCTGAGATAATTTCTCAGCTTTTTACTTAAAACTTTGAATAATTTCTGACAGCTTTATCTCTTTTAACTCATTATCAAGATTTTTTTCCAATCCAGAATATATCTTTAGCATCTTTCCTTCAATTTCACTCCCCACTGGGCATTGCAGATTGGAGTTAGTATGTGGATAAAACAAGTGGTTATCATAATCTACAGATTTCAGAACATCATATAAAGTCAGTTTTTTAAAATGAGAAATTTGATAGCCATTACTTTTATAAATAATCTCACTTTTTGTTAATACAGGAATGATACGCCTTACAGATGCTGGATTTATATTCACACTGCCTGCAATGAAATCAGAGATTACAACATGACCTGAAGCTGAAAGCTTTTCAATCAAGCAAATAATATGAACAGCAACTGAGAGTTTATTATTTCTCATCTCCTTTCTATCTTTTATATATTTTTTAATACTTTTTCTAGTAAACTAATCGATAACCAATCACTAAAATAATAAAGTAACTATAAACTATAACTAAAATATTTTAAGTTTAAAAATAAACTCTATGACTCGCACAAGTAAATTTAAATTTACCATTCTTAAGTTGAGCTTTAATAAGTTGATAGTGGTATCCAACAAAATAATAACAATTAAAGCTTTATATACTTTATTTTTATTTCATTTTATTTAATCTTTAATTTCTAGCTGATAATCTAAAAATTCACTGATTAATTCTTCTACATCTCTTTTTTGATTCTCTACTTGATCGTTCAAATAACTAATTTCTTCAGTTGAAATTTCTCCTGACAATTCTTCTAAGATCTTAGAAACTTTAGGATAGTCTTGATCAAAGTTATCTGTTGAAACTAAAAATGCTTCATAGCTTGGAAAAATAGACTGGCTATCTACTAAAACTTGAATCTCCTGATTTATTAATTTTGCATCTGTCGTAAATCCAAGGCCAACATCAATTTGTCCAGTCAAAAGACCTTGATAAATAATGATGGGATCAGCCTTTATAATTTCTACTTTTGAAAAGTCGTAGTTTTTAGAAAGTAAATTATATCCATCTTCCCTCTCAAAGAAATAAGCTGGAGCTGCAAAACTAAAGTTCTTTCCTGATAAGTCAGAAATTGTCATCAAGTCTTTTGAGAAATTAGAGCTAATAATTGCATTTGAATTTTCAAAACCAGCTAAAGAATGAAAAGAAAGACCTAGAGAATCGTAATCCTTCTTTAAACTATTAATTATTTCTTGATTAGATTGCTGATTAAAGTCATGCTTAAAAATTTCAAGATAAGCTGTCGAGGAATACTCTAGATAAAAATCAATATTTCCCTTCATTAATGCTTGATGAACAAAGGCAGTTGTATCTAAACCACTAATAATCCTAACTTTATAATCTGTTTCTTCTTCAATTACCTGCTTATAAAGATGTGCCATTATCTGCTGTTCGGTCAAATTTTTTGTTCCAATATAAATTGTATTCTCTCTTGACTGGTATAAAAA
>JBKECB010000070.1:0-71321 GCA_047974165.1 Lactovum sp. | reverse complement strand
ATTCTGACATATATTTTAAGTAAATAATTGTTGACAAGTTTTGATAACTATTATATAATTGAAAAGCATGTCATAGATAGAAGCATAGCTTTCATGGTAAATGATAGCTCGTCTTTTCATTAACTAAAAAATGAAGGGGCAAAGAATATGAAAGGAAGTAAATTAAGATGAAACGTACATATCAACCACATAAGAAATCACGCAAAACGACTCATGGATTCCGTTCCCGTATGGCAACAAAGAATGGTCGTCGTGTTCTTAACGCTCGTCGTCGTAAAGGTCGTAAGAGCCTAACAGTTTAAAAATAAGCTCAGTTAGAGCTTTTTTATTTGGCTTTTAAGTGTTATAATAGAGAACAGTAGAAAGGGGTTACAAAATGAAAAAAATAAAAGTTGCTGATATGGATGTCTCACAAATTGTATTAGGTTGTATGAATCTAGTTACAGAAGGTCGAGATATTGTAAAAGTTATAGAAACAGCTGTAGAGGGTGGGATTAATTTCTTTGACCATGCAGATATTTATGGTGGTGGACGTTGTGAAACTATCTTTTCTGAAGCACTCGCAAAAACGTCAATTTCTCGTGAAGATATTTATATCCAATCAAAAGTAGGTATTCGACAAGGAGAGTTTGATTTTTCAAAAGCTCATATTATTGAAGCGACAGAGTCTTCTCTCAAGCGTTTAAATGTTGATTATCTAGATGCTCTTTTATTGCATCGTCCAGATGCTTTGATGGAGCCTGAGGAAGTTGCTGAAGCTTTTGATGAATTAGAAAAGTCAGGAAAAGTCCGTCACTTTGGGGTTTCTAATCAAAATCAAGGGCAGATTGAATTATTAAAAACAGCTGTCAAACAACCTCTTTTATTTAATCAACTTCAACTTTCTTTAACAAATACTGGGATGATTGATCAAGGTCTTCATGTTAATATGAAAGATGAACGTAGTTTAGATCATGACTCAGGTATCTTAGATTATTCTCGAATTCAGAAGATGACAATTCAAGCCTGGTCTCCTTTTAGATATGGTTTCTTTGAAGGCTTCTTTGTTGGAAATCGTGAAAAATACTCAGAGTTAAATAATAAACTTGAAGAATTAGCTGAGAAGTATTCGGTAACAGCAGATGGGATTGCTATTGCTTGGATTAATCGTCATCCTGCCAAGATGCAAACGATTATTGGAACAGTGAATTCTGAAAGAATTAAAAATATTTGTGCAGCAAGTGATATTGTCCTAACACATAAAGAATGGTATGAACTTTATCTGGCAGCTGGAAATGACCTTCCTTAAGCTAGATTTAAGTTTAAAACTGGAAAATTATATAAAAGTAGGTTATAATAATGAAAAGAATGAAAACCTTTTTTAATTAATAATTTAGCTTTTTTAAGTAACAAGGAGGTAAAAATGAGCTTTTCCGATGAAACAATGCGTTATAATTTACATGATTTTTCAGTAAATGAAATCAATGAAACTTTAAACTCAGTTTATGAGGCTTTATCTGATAAGGGTTATGATCCAATTAATCAAATTGTTGGTTATTTATTGTCAGGTGACCCTGCTTATATCCCACGTCAAAATGATGCTCGTGCAAAGATAGGAAAGCTAAACCGAGATGATATCGTAGAAGAGTTGGTAAAATTTTATTTGAAAAATGAGAACGGTAAATGATTGGACGTTTAATGGGGCTTGATGTCGGAACACGTACGATAGGCCTAGCTTTATCAGATCCGCTAGGGATTACTGCCCAGCCTTTAGAGACGATAAAGATAAATGAAGCACAGGAAGATTTTGGTTTTGAAAGATTAGCAGAACTTATCAGTGAATATCGCCCAGTAAAGCTAGTACTTGGATTACCCAAGCATATGAATAATGATGAAGGGCTTCGAGCAGAAGCAAGTCGTGAGTTTGGTGAACGCTTAAAAGAAAAGTTTCAGATTGACATCGATTATCAAGATGAGCGTTTAACAACTGCACAGGCGGAGCGAGTATTAATCGCAGCTGGAACACGCCGAGAGAATAGAAAAAAACATATTGATAAGTTGGCAGCAGTCTTGATTTTACAAAATTATTTAGATGCTCATCAATTTTAAAAAATTAATAAGATTTGGAGAGAAAATAAATGGCAGAAGAACACACACATGAAAATGAAGATCGTATGATCACTCTAGTTGATGATGAAGGAAATGAAGTCCTTTTTGAAGTTTTGATGACAATCGATGGACAAGAAGAGTTTGGAAAAAATTATGTCTTATTAGTTCCTGCTGGAAGTCAAGACTCAGAAGAGGAAACAGAGATTTCAGTTTATTCATTTACACAAAATGAAGATGGAACTGAAGGAGATTTAGTTCCTATTTCTGAGGAAGCAGATGATGAATGGGCAATGATTGAGGATGTTTTTAATCAATTTCAAGAAGAAGCTGGAACAGATGACAGCTCTAATCTAGAAGAATAAGAAAATAAGAAGAATCTGTAAGAGTCTCTTGCAGATTTTTTCTGTTTGAAAAATAGAAAAAATATGTTAAAATTTTTATTTAAGGTGAATAAAAAGAGGGTATTTGAAAAAGAATAATAAATCAGGACAATATTCAAGAACCACTCGACGCTTGAGTCAAGAAAAGCAGCAAGAGTGGGAAAGAAAAGAATATTCAGAGTTAGGGATAAGTAAAAAAGGAGCTGATAAAAATCAAGACTCTTTTTCGTCTTACGATTCAGAATACCGATTTGACCGTGAACGTCATCGTGAAGGGATTGCACGCTATCAAAAAAGTCAGCATAATCGAAAGTCAAACTTCAAATCGAATTATTTACAGATTGAAGGAATAAAGCATGAAATTGCAAAAGTAGAAAAGAAGACGAAAAAAGTTGAAGGCTTTGAATATGAGGAGTACCATAACTTTGAAGAAGCTAATGGTTCAGGCGCCTACTTCCTATTTTTAATTTTATCTCTCCTTGTAAGTTTTAGTTTTTATAGCTTTCCTTTTATTCAAAATATTCCCTTAGAAAATTCAGCAACTAATTTCTACTCAGGATTTTTGATGAATCATGGTCTAATACCTTATATAGATATTTATACGAGTGCAGGTCCTTTATTTTATTTACTGAATGCTTTAGGGACGAGCCTTGACTCGACAAGTATCCTCTGGGCTTTAGAGATTATATTTGTTTGGTTTTCTTCGATTTTGATTTTTAAAGTTTTATCTTTTTTTGTTCAAGAGAAAAAAATCAATGTTATCACAACTTCTTTTTTAATCTTTGCGATTGCAGGATTGTCCTTAGGGGGAAACCAGCCTATTATTTATGCTCTTCCATTTGCGCTTTATGGATTTTTAGTGTTAAGCCGTTATTTTATCGATAATGAGGCAGTACGTGATGAGGTTTTTATCTTGTTTGGTATGGCTGGTGCTCTTGCAAGTCTATTTTTCCCCTTCTTTATTATTTTTTGGCTAGTGGGAGTTTTTGGATTAGCGATAAAAAATATCTCGATAAGTAATGTTGGTCGTGGTTTTTATCAGCTCTTATCAACTTTATTGGGAATCGTTCTTGTTTATGCTCTGGTAGGTTACTATACATTAACTTCTCAGATTTTCTTTCCCACGATTAAACAAAGTATTTTAATCCCTTTTAGTCACCTGAACTTTTCATTTTCAGGTTGGGTAAACTTGAGTGTATCTTTAGCTCTTCTTCTCTTATTTGGTCTAAGTTCAAATTTCTTTGCGGTATTAAACTATATACAGAGAGGTTTTCGTAAGATGAGCTCGATAACTCTTCTTATAGCAGCTCTTTTTTCTCTTATTTTTATTTCACTTGTTTACCAATCAAGTCCAGCGAATGCCCTAGTTATTCTTCCTTTTCTTTTTATCTATCTTTCGTTAAATATGGAAGAAGAATTTAAAAGCCATGAAGATTATGAAGACTATAGGGTAAGTTATGGAGATGTTTTAGGACTTTACTTGAAGAAAACATTTTATCTTCCTTTGATTGCCTTAATTTTTCTCCTTTCATTTCCCTTTACAAGCCAGCTCATTCAAAAATCTCAAATTGAGTCAAAACAAGAAGTAGTAAGTTACTTAAGAGAAAAAAGTGAGAGTTCAGATACAGTTACAGTTCTTTCAGATAATCAGACGATTAATTACTTATCAAATCGTTACTCAACGATAAGTTTTCCGCCTTCTTACTATCCGATTTCTTATACCCAGTCTTTTGATATTGATCTTGTATCTGCAAAGATTAAGTATATTGTTTGGGATAAGCGCATAGACTTATTGGATACAACAAAAGAAGTTATTGAGAGTGATTATAAAGAAGTTGACTTTTCAAATAGTGATTATGCAATTTATAAAATAAAATAACAGGATAAATTAATTTCGTTTCTGGGTTAGAAGCTGAGTTTATTTAAATCTGTTATTTTTTTTATCAGAATAAATAAACTGTAGAGTTTAAAAATAAGAAAATACAAAAGTTTGAAAAAAGTTTCACAAAGCTCTTGACAAGTAAAAAAAGAAATGCTAAAATTATTTTGTGATAAATTTCACAAGAAAAGAAATTATTTAATGAATAAAAAATTATTGCTAGGAGGAAAAATGGTAACAAAAACAGTAAACAAACTCTCAGAAGATAAGGTAAATCTTAAAATTGAAGCAGAAGCCTACACAGATGGACTTGTAAAAAAAGGACAAGTTGCTGTTGAAAAATTTTTAGGATATAATCAGCAACAGGTTGATAAGATTGTTGCAGCAATGGCTTTGTCGGCTTCAGAGCATTCTCTAGAGCTGGCCCATGAAGCAGTTGATGAAACAAAGCGTGGTGTCGTAGAGGATAAGGACACAAAAAATCGATTTGCTTCAGAGTCTGTCTATAACTCGATCAAGTTTGATAAAACTGTAGGTGTAATTTCAGAAAATCAGGTGTCTGGTTCTGTAGAAATCGCAGCTCCTTTAGGAGTTTTAGCAGGTATTATTCCGACTACAAATCCTACATCAACGACAATTTTTAAAGCTATGTTATCGGCTAAAACGCGTAATGCAATTGTTTTTGCATTTCATCCTCAAGCGCAGAGCTGTTCTTCGCATGCGGCAAAAATAGTCTATGAAGCTGCTCTTGAAGCGGGGGCGCCCGAGAATTTTATCCAATGGGTGGAGAAGCCAAGTCTTGATAATACCTCAGCCTTAATTAAAAATCCTGGTATTGCTTCAATCCTTGCAACGGGAGGTCCAGCTATGGTAAATGCCGCCCTACAGTCAGGAAATCCATCGATGGGTGTGGGTGCAGGTAATGGTGCTGTTTTTGTTGATGCAACAGCAAATGTGGAGCGAGCAGTGGAAGATTTACTTTTATCCAAACGCTTTGATAATGGTATGATTTGTGCGACTGAAAATTCAGCAGTTATTGCGAAAGAAATTTATGATGACTTTCTGAAGTTTCTTCAAGAACAGGGAGCTTATCTTGTTCCTAAAAAAGATTATGAAAAGATTGAAAAATTTGTTTTTGTAGAACGTGAAGGAGAAGGTTTTGGAGTTACAGGACCTGTAGCCGGTCGTTCAGGACGTTGGATTGCTGAGCAAGCTGGAGTTAAAGTTCCAGAAGGAAAAGATGTCCTTTTATTTGAACTAGATGAAGAAAATATTGGAGAAGCACTATCCTCTGAAAAACTTAGTCCCTTACTTTCTATCTATAAATCAAAATCACGTGATAATGGAATAGAAATTGTTCAGAAACTTTTGAGCTACCAAGGGGCTGGTCATAATGCAGCTATTCAAATTGGAGCAATGGATGATCCATTTGTTAAGAAATATGGAGAAGCAATTGCTGCAGCACGTATTTTAGTGAATCAGCCAGACTCTATTGGTGGAGTAGGAGATATTTATACAGATGCCATGCGTCCATCGCTGACACTTGGTACAGGCTCATGGGGGAAAAATTCATTGTCACATAATTTAAGTACATACGATTTATTGAATATTAAAACAGTAGCTAAGCGTCGTAATCGTCCACAATGGATTCGATTGCCTAAAGAGATTTACTATGAGCATAACTCTATTAGCTATCTACAAGAGTTGCCGCATGTTTATAAGGCTTTTATTGTTGCTGATCCAGGTATGCTCCAGTTTGGCTTTGTGGAAAAGCTTTTAGACCAGTTGGCAGTTCGTCCAAAGCAGGTTCAAACAAGTATTTATGCCAGCGTAAAGCCAGATCCAACACTTTCTCAAGTTGTAGAAATTGCCCGCCAGATGGAGGAGTTTAAGCCAGATACAGTTATCATGATTGGTGGAGGTTCAGCCTTAGATGCTGGAAAGATTGGACGATTACTGTATGAGTATGCTTCACGTGATGAGGTAGATTTATCAGATGATCTGTCAGTTAAGCATCTCTTTGAAGAATTTGCCCAGAAATTTATAGATATTCGTAAACGTATTGTAAAATTTTATCACCCTCATCAGGCACAGATGGTGGCCATTCCAACTACATCAGGTACTGGCTCAGAAGTGACGCCATTTGCAGTTATTACAGATGATGAGACTCATGTAAAATATCCATTAGCAGATTACCAGCTGACGCCACAAGTGGCGATTGTTGACCCTTCATTTGTTATGACAGTACCTAAGCGTACCGTTGCTCTATCAGGGATTGATGCCTTATCTCATGCATTAGAATCTTATGTTTCTGTGATGGCTTCTGACTATACAAAGCCAATTTCTCTTCAGGCAATTAAGCTAATCTTTGAAAACTTGACGGCATCTTATCAGTATGATCCGAGTCACCCAACAAAGGAAGGGAAAAAGGCACGTGAAAATATGCATAATGCAGCAACGCTTGCTGGAATGGCTTTTGCAAATGCCTTTCTTGGAATTAATCACTCACTTGCACATAAAATTGGAGGGGAATTTGAGCTTCCACATGGTCTTGCGATTGCGATTGCAATGCCACATGTTATCAGATTTAATGCTGTGACTGGAAATGTGAAGCGTACACCTTATCCACGCTATGAAGTTTATCGTGCTCAGGAAGATTATGCAGAAATTGCAAGATTCTTAAATCTTAAAGGAAAAGATGATGCAGAGTTAGTTGAAGCTTTGATTCAAAAAATTAAAGAATTAACAGACTCTATTGAAGTCAAAGTAACACTTTCAGAAAATGCTGTGGATAAGAAGCATTTGGAACGTGAGCTGAATAAACTCGCAAACTTAGTCTATGATGATCAGTGTACTGCGGCTAATCCACGTCAACCAAAGATTGAAGAGCTCAAACAGTTACTCCTTGATCAATACTAATAAGAATTCTCTCTATTTTAGAGAGATTTTTTTCTAGAGTGTTATAATTAATGGTATGCTAGAAAAATTAAGAGAAAATGAGCGTATTGATCAGCTAATCAATGAAGATTTGAAGATTATTCAGTCATCAGAGTTTTTTTCTTTTGGAATGGACGCTGTGCTACTTGCAAAGTTTCCTCGTATTCCTAAAAAAGGCTTGATTGTAGATTTTTGCTCAGGTAATGGAGCTGTGGCCTTGATGGCAAGTGCTGATAGTCAGGCGCAGATAAAGGCGATTGAAATTCAAAAAACTTTAGCTGATATGACTCAACGTTCAGTGGCTTTGAATCATCTTGAATCTCAGATTGAGGTAATTGCTGATGATTTAAAAAATAGTAAAAATTATCTTAAAGCTTCAACGGTTGATTTGATTCTTTGTAATCCTCCTTATTTTAAAGTTTCGGAAGTAAAGCAGCAAAATGAGAAATCAACACTGACGATTGCCCGACATGAATTGATGATAAAATTTGAAGAAATTTGTCAAATTGCTCAGCAATTATTAAAGCCAGGAGGGCATTTTTGCTTGGTCCATCGTCCCGATCGTTTTTTTGAGTTAATGGAGAATTTACAGTACTATCATCTTCAGCCTAAACGTATTCAGTTTGTTTATCCAAAGCTAAAAGAATCTGCAAATCTTATCTTGCTGGATTGTATTAAAGATGGAAAGCAGGGAGGTGAGATTTTTCTCCCCCCTCTTTTTGTCTATCAAGAAATAGGTGAATATAGTGAAGATTTAAGAGAGATTTATTATGGAAAGGTGAGTCGATGAACCGATATCCTACAAAGGAAAAAATTCGCTTGCAGTTATTTAATGAAGTCAAAGAAAAGAAGCATTTTCATCAAGATATAGAGTTACTTTATGTCCTAAATGGAAAGCTTGATATTTTTATGGAAAATCAAGTAATTTCTCTAGAAGCAGAAAATCTTTATGTAATCAATCCCAATAAGCAGCACGAGCTAAGAGTAACAGAAGGTGTCCTTTATGTTCAGTTTTTGATTGCTTATGAACTGGTCAGTGATGTATTAAAAAGTACTGAGTTTATGTTTTGGTGTGATTCGACAATGGATGAAAGTCAAGAAATTCAACGCTTAAAAGAAATTATAAGAAAGTTATTGAAGCATTATCTGCATGGTGAGGGTGGAGTAGCAAGTTTTTATTATATTTCACTCTGCTATCAGATGATGGATGTACTGACGATGCATTTCTTAGTGCGGTCTATTGATAAAGAAAAGTCAGAAGATAAGGATAAATTTCAGGAACGTTTAAATAAAATTAACAGCTATATCTGGGCAAATTACAATCAATCTATTAGTTTGCAAGACTTATCTAAAGATTTATATCTCTCAAGTGCCTATCTTTCACGTTTTTTTAAGAAAAATTATGGCATGACATTTGCAAAATATATTAATCATGTGCGTTTATATTATGCCATTGATGAACTTTTGTTTACAGAGAGTTCTATTACTCGTATTGCTTATGATAGTGGCTTTTCTTCATTAGCAAGATTTAATAAGGTTTTTAAGGAAGAATATGGAAAAAGTCCTTCAGCTATTCGTAAAAGTAATGCTCAGACCTCCCTTGAAGAAGAAAAAGGTAACTTGGCTATAATTAATCAGCAATTAGAGACTTACTTTATAGAGCATGAAAAAATGACTGAAAATGAGCTGCCTTTAATTGAAAGTAAATATAGTTACTCTTCTCATCAAGTAACAGAGTTAATGCCCTTTTGGCAAGATATGATTAATATTGGTGAAGCTTCAGATTTGCTACAATCAGAACTACAAGAACATGTACTTTTACTAAAAAGAAATTTAAAATTTAAATACCTGAGATTTTGGAATATTTTTTCAAAAAAATTATTAATAGATATTTATGCGGAAGAAGGGGAGTATAATTTTTCAAAGTTAGATGCAGTACTGGATTTTTTAGTTTCAAATGAAATAAAAGCACATATTGAACTAACTTATAAACCCAAGCGAATTCATGAAAGTGTACAATCTACACTCCTGTTTGAAGACAATGAAAATGTTGATGTTAGAAGGCACCATTGGGAGCGTGTCATGAATCATTTTATGAAACATATTGTCAGGCGATATGGGGATAAAGAAATTAGTGACTGGCGATTGGAATTATGGTATGATGAATGGAATTTAGGGACTCAAAAATCAATTCAAGATTATTTTCATCTTTTTAATACCAGTTATGCTATCATTCGTAACTATAATCAAGATATTAAAGTTGGGGGATGTGGCATACAAACGGGCTATACATTGAATTTAAATAAAGATTTTTTGGAAGCTTGGAAAAAACAAGCTTATTTTCCTGATTTTATATCTGTGATGAATTATGCTTATATTCGTGGTGAGATTGAGCAAGAAAAGTATTCTAAACGTAGTACTGACCGTTCCTGTTTGCTGCATGCAGTTGAAAAAATAAAAGGAGACTTAGAGGAACTAGAAATTGTAGATGTAAATCTGTATGTGACAGAGTGGAACTTGACGATTTCGGATAGAAATTATATTAATGATACTTGTTTTAAAGCAGCTTATTTAATAAAAAATATTATAGAAGTTTATGGGAAAGTAGAGCTGTTAAGTTACTTTTTAGCCAGTGATTATATTTCAGAGTATCATGACTCTTATCATTTATTATATGGTGGGACAGGTTTACTCAGTAAGGATAGTATTTTTAAGCCCACTGCTTTTGCTTATTTATTTTTGAGTCAGCTGAAATCTTATTTTATTGGAAAAAGTTCAGGGCATATTATTACGACAGATTGTCAAGATTCTTATGCTATTGTAATGCATAATCAAAAGGATTTGAATTATAATTACTACTATACTGAAGAAGAAAAAATCGATAAAAAAAATAGTTGGAAATATTTTGAAGATTTAAGTTCACTTGAGATGGATATTGATCTAGAGGATGTAAAAAATGGAGAATATCAAATCAAAATACAAAGGGTAAATCGACATTACGGGAGTGTTTTAGATATTTGGAGTGAGCTTGACTTTCACCAAGAACTTTCATCAAATGATGTTAAATACTTAAAAAATCAATGTAATCCAAAGTTAACTATTCAAAAGGTAAATGTGAAGGATGAGAAGTTAAAATTAAAATTTTTGCTTGAAGCTAATGAAATTATGTTGGTTAAAATCCGATATATAAAAGGTCAAAAATAGGATGGTTATTTTTGATCTTTTTATTTTTAGTTAACTTTTATTGTATAAAGAAGTCATTTTTGAATCAGTTTTTGAATAGAAATTGAAGAAGTTATTTTTTTTTATTCTTTTATAATTTAAATATCAAAATAAAAAGGAGTAAAACATGAAATTAGGAGTTGTCAGTGCTATTTTTGATCAAAGTAACTTTAAAGAAATGATTGATATTGTGGCTGAAAATAATTTAGATTGTGTGGAAGTTGCTTGCTGGCCACAAGGAAAAGTAGAACGGCGTTATGCAGGTGTTTCTCATATTGATGCTAAAAACCTAACAGAAGAAAAAGCTAAGGAAATTTTATCTTATTGTAAGGAGAGAAATGTAGAAATTTCATCTTTAGGCTATTATCCTAACCCACTAGATCCAGATTTAGAAAAGCGTAAAGAGGTGATTGATCACATTTATAGCTTGATTGATGCCAGTGCCTTACTAGGAGTAAATATGGTCACAACTTTCTTAGGGCGTGATCCTAAAAAAACAGTGACTGAAAACTTAAACTTAGTAAAAGAAGTTTGGCCAGATATTATCCACTATGCAGAAGAAAAATCAGTCAAGATTGCGATTGAAAACTGCCCAATGCTCTTTACATCAGATGAGTGGCCAGGTGGGCAAAATCTGATGACGACACCTAGCATTTGGCGCCAAGTATTTAAGATTATTGATAGTCCGAATTTTGGCTTAAATTATGACCCCTCACACTTTATCTGGCAGAAGATTGACTATATCAAGCCTTTATATGAGTTTAAAGAAAAGATTTTTCATGTTCACTATAAAGATATTAAGATTTATCAAGATAAGCTTGCAGATGTAGGTATCATGGCAACACCGCTAGAGTATATGAGTCCTAAGCTTCCAGGTCTTGGAGAAGTAGACTGGGGCAAGTATGTTTCAGCCTTGACAGATATTGCTTATCAAGGTCATAGCTGTATTGAAGTAGAGGATAAATCTTTTGAAAAAGATTATGAGGATGTGAAAAAATCAGTTAAATTATCAGCAAAATACTTACGAAACTTTGTGATTTAAGGAGACAAAATGAAAATAAAGCTTGGAATAATTGGCTTTGGTGGGATGGGGAAATGGCATGCTGAAAATGCACCCAGAGCAGATGTTGAAATTGTAGCTGTTTGTGATAATGATGAACTAAAGCGACAAGAAGCAGTAGAAAAAGGCTATCAAGTATATCAAACTGCAGAAGCGTTACTAGAAAATGAAGAAGTTAATACTGTCATATTGACAGTGCCTAATCACTTGCACAAAGAAATGTGTATTCTTGCAGCTGAAGCGGGAAAAAATGTCATCACAGAAAAACCAGCAGCCTTAAATGTTGCTGAGCTAGATGAGATGGAAGCGGCTTGTAAAAAAGCAAATGTCTTCTTTACCTCTCATCAAAATAGACGCTGGGATAGAGACATGCTGATGGTAAAAAAAGCTTATGATGAAAAATTATTAGGTGATATATTTACGATAGAATCAAAACTCCATTCTGGAAATGGCTATATGCATGAATGGCACCTTTATAAGAAATATGGAGGAGGAATGATTTATGATTGGGGTGTTCACCTTATTGACCAGATTTTATTTATGATGCCAGAAGTAAAAATTAATTCTATTTATGCAGATATAAAAAATGTTCTCCATGAAGAGGTGGATGATTACTTTAAAATTATCTTGAAAATGGATAATGGAATTACTGCTCATATTGAACTATCAACTTATATTTTAGATTATCAACCTCGCTGGTTAGTTGCTGCAGATAAGGGAACAATGATTGTAAAAAGCTTTGCTTGTGATGGTAGTATTTATCGTACAGGAAAGATGTTAAAAAAATTACCTCCTCAGATTACTGAAACTGAAGCTGGACCTACTCGACAGTTTGCACCAGTACCTCCAGGCGGCATTGTTGAAGAAGTTCTACCTGAAATTCAAACTGATTGGCTAGACTTTTATCGTAATGTAGATGATGTGCTAAATAAGCGAGCAGAATCAAAAATAAAAATATCAGAAGTTCGTCGAGTGTTATCTGTGATGGAAGCAGCTTGGAAATCTTCTGAGTCAAATGAAGCGATTCTTTTTGAATCATAATATAAATTAAGGAGAAAATAAAATGGCTAAATTAAAAATTGGAATTATCGGATGTGGCGGAATTGCAAAACAAAAACATTTCCCTGCACTAAAAAATAACTCAGACTTAGGTGAAGTTGTGGCTGTCTGTGATATTGTCAAAGATCGTGCTGAAAAGGCAGTAGAGGAGCTTGATAATAAAGAAATTAAAATCTATACAGATTATAAAGAATTACTTGCAAATGAAGAGGTAGAAATTGTCCATATCTGTACACCAAATGTCTCACATAGTGAGATTGCTATTGCAGCCTTTGCAGCAAAGAAACATGTCTATTGTGAAAAACCAATGTCACATAGTACAGTAGAAGCAGAAAAGATGGTAGAAGCTTGGAAAGCTTCAGGTAAAAAATTCACAGTGGGCTATCAAAATCGCTTCCGTGAAGAAGTGCAAAACTTACATACAGCATCTGTAAATGGTGATTTAGGAGAGGTCTACTATGGAAAAGCTCATGCAGTTCGTCGTCGTGGTGTTCCAACATGGGGTGTTTTTATGGATAAGGAAGCTCAAGGTGGTGGACCATTGATTGATATTGGTACTCATGCTTTAGATATCACGCTTTGGTGTATGGATAATTATGAGATTGATAGTGTATCAGGTTCTGTTTTCTATAAATTAGGTAGCTTAGAACAGGCAACAGAAGGAAATTTATTTGGTCCTTGGGATCCTACAACTTATGAAGTGGAAGATTCAGCAGTTGGTTTTGTTAAGATGAAAAATGGAGCAACAATTAGTTTAGAAGCAAGTTGGGCCCTTAATATTTTAGAGTCGCGTGAGGCTTCAACAACTCTTTGTGGAACAAAAGCTGGAGCTGAAATTCATTCAGGTATGAGCTATACAAAAAATGAATTGATTTATAACCGTGGAAGAAATAATCAATTAATGGAAGAAACACTTTCTCCAGTTGGCGGTGTTGCTTACTTTGGCGGCGGTGGAGGTGAAGAAGGCTCTATCGACTGTAAGCAATGGCTGGAGGCAGTAAAAAATGATACAGAACCATTGGTAAAACCAGAAGAAGCATTAGCTGTTACAAAAGTTTTAGACGCGATTTATCAATCAGCAAAAGATAATAAAGAAATTAAATTGTAGGAGATAAAAATGGGGTTTGCAATGAGAATGCCATTAAATGAAGAGATTATTAAAAGTGAAAGCATTAAAACTCTCTTTATTAATGGAAAGAAAAATGGTTTTAGTTTTGATGTTCAACTGGCTTACTATCGTGGACATTATTTATCAGATATTGATTTACTTGAAGTTTATATAGATGGTGAGAAAGTCCCTCAAGAAGCAGTCACTTTTACGCTTAAAGGTAAGGAAATGCCAATCTACAAGTTGACTTATGCAGTGACAGAGTTTTGGAGCCAAGTGGAGCCAGCAACACTTAGTGTGATTAAAAAAGATGGCTTAGATTTGGGTGAACATGAGCTTGAGTTGAAGTTGATGCTCCGTGTTCCTTATATGCAAATTGGTCCTGATCATAACTTTATGCCACTCGACTCTGGGGATACAATAAAAATTAAAATAGAGGGGGCTAAGTAGGATGTCTGACATTAAAATAGGAGCAACATTATTTTGCTATGGTACAGAATATGCACGTCTTCAGTATGACTTTGAAGAATGTGTTAAACAAGCTGCATTAGCAGGAGCAACAGGCTACGAAATTGTAGGAACTCAGATGCTTCCGAGCTATCCAAATGTAGATCAAGAGTTTTTAGGACTTGTACAAGAGTTAAAAGTGAAGTATGGTATTGCACCAGTGGGTTATGGAGCGAATAATGACAAAGGAATGCGTCATGACCGTAATCTTACAGATGATGAAATGCTTGCGGATGCTATTTTAGACTTAAAGACTGCTAATGCTTTAGGTTGTAAGGTGATGCGTGCACAATATATGCTTTCACCTGAAGCTTTTGAAAGACTTGCTCCTTATGCTGAACTTTATGATGTGAAAGTTGGGATTGAAGTTCATAATCCTGAAACACCTTTATCTGAGAATATGAAAAAATATTTAGAAGTTATCAAAAAGACAGAATCTAAATATTTAGGATTTATTCCAGACTTTGGCTGTTTTGCAATTGCTCCAAATAAACCTCACTGGATAAAAGCACTAAAAGCAGGAGTGAAAGAAGAACATTTAGAATTAATTGCAAAATTAAGATATGAAGGTGTATCTATCGAAGAGGCAGGTGAACAAGTGATGGCTGCAGGAGCTCATCCAGCTATCCAAGCTACTTTACAAGGAATGTATGGATTTGTACAATTCAAGCCTAAAGAGGCACTAAAGGGTCTGTTGGATGAATTAAAGGAAATCCTTCCTTATAGTTTTGAAATGCATGGTAAATTCCACTATCTTGATGAAGACTGTGTGGAAGCTAGCATTCCTTATGAGGAGATTTTAGAACTTTTAAAAGCGTCTGACTTTAAAGGATATCTTATCTGTGAATATGAAGATGAGCTGTATTGTGGAGGGACAGAGTTTACAAAGCGTCAAATCAAGATGCTCAAAGGACTTTTAGAAAGATAAAAAATAAAGGAAGAAAATAGTATTATTTCTTCCTGAATTTTCTAAAATAATGTAAGCGTTATAAATAAAAACATGCCATAGCCGGCCAGCCGATGACATGTAGATTAAAAAATCTATAAACTATTTTAAATATAAAGACAAGACTTGTCAAGGAAAAATAAAATATAAAGGAAGAAAATTATGAATATTAATGATAATGTGAGTCAAATCATTGAATTAGTAGGTGGAGTGGATAATATTACAAAAATAGCCCATTGTTTCACTCGACTAAGATTTAATCTTAAAGACAGAAAATTAGTTAAAGATGAAGAACTTGAAGCACTAGATTATGTGATGGGCTTGATTGACGCAGGAGGGCAAGTTCAGGTTGTGATTGGTAACTCTGTATCAAAATACTATGAAGCAGCCATTCAATCTTACCCATTACTTGCAGGAGGCGAAGTAGAACTTGAAGCGGATGAGACCGTTAAGTTGTCATTTGTGGATAAAATAACAGATTTGGCTTCTGCACTCTTTGTTCCAATCTTGGGTGTACTCGCTGCAAGTGGAACTCTGCAAGGTTTAACCTCTCTATTGTTACTAATGGGAGCAATTGATGAGAAAAGTGGAACTTACCTAGTCTTACATGCGATTGGTGAATCAATCTTCTACTATCTTCCTGTTTTTCTTGCCTATACTTCGGCTCAAAAATTTGGAGGGAAACCTTTCTTTGCCATGATTATTGCAGGAGTGATGATTTATCCTGAGTTAATTACAGCAGTAGATGCAGGTGAAGCCTTAACTTTTGTGGGAATTCCTATGACTTTGATTAATTATTCGAAAACAGTCTTCCCTATTGTTTTATCAAGCTATTTAGCGGCCAAAGTTGAAAAACTAGCACGTAAGATTATTCCAGATATTTTACAGATGATTCTTGTTCCACTAATGGTCTTCTTGGTGGTTGTTCCTCTTGCTTTGCTTGTTGTAGGACCGGTCTTAACTTATGCAATGTCTCTGGTTACTTCTTCAGTTATTGCCTGCTATAAGTTCTCTCCTCTTTTGACTGGAACTTTAGTAGGTGGTATTTGGCAACTACTAGTATTATTTGGTATTAGTAAAGCATTTATCCCTATTTTTGCAGCTAATTTTGCAAGTTTACAGTTTGACCCATTTGTCCCTATTGTTTTCTTTTCTTCAGTTATGGGACAAACAGGAGCAGTATTAGGATTCTCACTTCGCTCTAAGAGCAATAAAATCAAGCAGGTTGGTTTTGCCTCTGGTATTTCAGGATTCTTTGGTATTACAGAACCTGCACTCTTTGGTATCAATGTACCGGCAAGAAAGCCTTTCTTATTTGGTTTACTGTCAGGTGCAGTTGGTGGATTTATCTGTTCAATTTTAGGGGCTAAAGGCTATACATTTGGTTCAGGAATTCTAGGTATTCCAGTACTTATTAGTGCCAAGGGTCTAGATATGGCATTTTATGGGGCAATTATTGCTTCCCTTGCGTCATTAGCCTTGTCATTTGCTTTGACTTACTTCTTTGGTTGGAGTCAAGATATTGAGGATAAACTTTTAAAAGTAGATAAGAAAGCGGTAAAATCTTAAGATGAGTAGACTGGTATTATATTTCATCCGTCATGGTGAAACTTATTTAAATAAATATAAAAAAATGCAAGGTTGGTCAGATGCTCCTTTAACAGAAAAGGGGATTGTTGATGCGATTGCGACAGGGCAGCGATTAAAAGATATTAAATTTGATGCAATTTATGCTAGTGATTTAGGACGAACTCAAAAAACAGCGGAGTTGATTCAATCTGAGAGTGAAAAAAATAAGGAACTTTTGATTATTCCTAAAGCAGAGTTACGTGAATCTTTCTTTGGCTCATTAGATGGCAGCTTTGCCAGTGATGTTTATGGTATGATTGCTGAAAAGTTAGCTATAGAAGTAAAAGATATTTTTAAAGACTTGTCACTTGAGGAAATTGCTGCAGCTTTAAATGATGTTGATCCCACTCATGATTCAGAAAGTCAAGAAGCTCTTTTATCTCGATTACAGAAAGGACTAAAAGATATTATTTCCCGTCCAAATGATAAAGAAGATTCTAAAATTATGGTAGTAACACATGGCAATGTGATTCGAGCAATTGTAAATATGATTGATCCTAATATTTCAGTCAAACAAGAGCTTAAAAACTCAGGGTTGACAACGATTGCTTTTGAAGATGGCGTCGGACAAGTCATCGGCTTTAATGAATAGAAGATAAAGGAAAAGATGTTTAATTTATTTAAGAAAAAAGAAGAAGTAAAAAAAGAAACTGAGCTATTTTCACCGATAACTGGAACTTTTATGAAGATTACAGAAGTAAAGGATCCATTATTTTCTCAGAAGATGATGGGAGATGGTTTTGCTGTCTATCCGAGTGACTTAGATTCTGCAGTTGTAAGTTCTCCAGTAGAAGGGAAAATTATTAGTATTTTTCCGACTAAGCATGCAATAGGTCTTCAGGCGATAAATGGTGAAGAAGTGATTTTACATATTGGTATTAATACAGTGGATTTGAATGGAGTACCTTTTGACCTACTTGTAAAAGAAGGGCAAGAAGTTACACAAGATACGAAACTTATAAAAATGAACTTAAGCTATTTAAAGGATAAAGAAATTGATCCTTCAGTAATTGTTGTCTTTACGAATCTTGAAGAAAAGCTTTTAGAAATAAAGGAAGTAGAAAATGTTCAAAATTCTGAACTACTAGGTCGTATAAAGTAAATAGAAGCACAGCAAGTAAAGACTTGCTGTGTTTTTAAATGATAAGAAGTAAAATTTTAATACATAAATTTGACCTCTTATTTTTATTTGTTAAATAAAAGGTAAAAAATGAAAGAAGAAATAGCAAAAGAGAAGGAGTCTTTATTTAACTTAATTGATAAACTAAGAAGGTAAGCGCTAACACAATTATATAAAAATAGAAAGAAGGATTTTTTGTGAGTAAAAATTATGAGAAATTAGCTCAACAAATATTAGATTTAGTTGCAGGTAAAGAAAATATTTCTTTTGTTATGCACTGTGCCACACGTTTAAGATTTACTTTAGTTGATGAAAGTAAAGTAGATATAGAAGGATTGAATGCACTGCCTGAGGTTATTACCGTTTTAAATAGTAGTGGGCAGTTTCAAGTGGTGATTGGAAATGATGTGTCACTTGTTTTCAAAGAATTGAATAAATTAGGAAACTTTAGTCAAACTTCAAATAGAGAAGAAAAAATTGGGAAATCTAAATTTGATAAGTTTTTTGAAATCGTTTCAGGTATTTTTACCCCTATTGTCCCTATATTAATGGCTGCCGGAATGGTGGGAGCTTTATTAACGATACTCTCACTTACAAAAATTTTACCTAGTACAAGTTCAACTTATTATGTTTTTAATTTAATCAAAGAAGCAGGATTTTATTTCCTTCCAATTTATGTTGGCTATACTGCTGCTAATAAACTTGGAACTAATCCATTTTTAGCCATGCTACTTGCTGCAATCCTAGTTCATCCACAGCTATCAAGTTTTGAAAGTTTAGGACTTGAACAGCTAGATATTTTTGGAATTCCTATAAAAAATGTAAAATATGCAAATAGTGTTTTACCAGCTATTTTAGGGGTTTGGTTACTATCATATGTAGAGCGTTTTTTCAATAAGTATACGCCAAGTGCTGTCCGTGCATTTATATCACCAATGATGACAATGATTGTAACAATGCCTATTGTTTTACTTGTGATAGGCCCAGCGGGTGGATATGTTGCAGATATGTTTGGGCTTGCTGTTCAAACTTTAGGTACAAAATTTGGATTTATATTTATTGCAATTCTTGCAGGTTTGATGCCATTAATGATTGTGACAGGAACGCATTCATTTGTCTTTCCTCTTGTCGTTGCAACCTTGGCACAAAATGGTTCAGAGTCAATTTTAATCCCTGCCATGATGGCTGAAAATTTAGCAATGGCTGGAGCAGCATTTGCATTATCAACTATGACAAAAGATGTCAATAAAAAAGCCGAAGCAAGGGCAGCTTCTTTATCTGCAATTTTAGGAATTTCAGAGCCTGCAATGTATGGGGTTGTTTTACCTGAAAGAAAAGCTTTTTACTCAACAATGGTTGGAAGTTTAATTGGTGGAGCTTTCGCAGGAATTTTTGGACTTAGTTTTTATACTATTGTTTCAGCAAGTGTGACTGGGTTACCTGGAACATTTGCTGAAGGTGAACAAAGTATCTTCAATTTTATGATTGCCTGTTTAACAATGCTAATTTCTTTTGTGGTCACGTTTATAATTACTAAATTATTAGTAACTAATAAAAAAGGTAAAGATATTATAGAGAAGAAAGTAAATGAAGAAGTTGCTATCAAAGACGAAGTATTGAAAGTAATTTAGAGGAAGAGATGAAAAAAAATAAATTTTTATGGGGAGGTTCAACTTCAGCTTTCCAGTTTGAAGGTGGAGCAAATCAAGGAAATAAAGGTAAAAGTATCTATGATATCCGAGAAGAAAAAACGGGAACTTCTTATTCAATCGCCTCAGATTTTTATGGTCATTATAAAGAAGATATAAAATTAATGGCAGAAATGGGCTTTAATTCATTTAGAATGTCAATTGCCTGGACTAGAATATTTCCAAATGCAATTGAAGAAAGTCCTAATATGGAAGGAATTCAGTTTTATCTAGAGGTATTTAAAGAATTGAAAAAATATGAGATTGAGCCAGTAGTCACACTTTTCCATTGGGATATGCCACAATATTTAGTGGAAGAATATAATGGCTTTCTTTCTCGAGAAACAATAGATTTATTCAAAAAATATTGTAAGACTTGTTTTAAATATTTTGGAGAGTATGTGAGTTATTGGCTAACGTTGAATGAGAATAATTTAAGTTTATTACTTCCATCAATGTTTTTAAAAGAGTCAATCTCTTCAGAGAACAAGGATTTTGAACAAGTGAGGTGGGACTGTTATTATCACTCAATTCTCTGTCATTTTGAAGCAGTAAAACTATGTCATGAAATGTTACCTGAAGTTAAGATAGGGTCAATGTTAGCAAGTGCTATGTCTTATCCTTTAACTCCAAAACCAGTAGATATTTTAGCCTCTCAAAAACATAATTATGAGACCATGTGGAAAGACCTCGATATTTTAACGACAGGTTCAATTGCTAAGCATTTGATTAAAGAGCTAGAAGATAAAGGGGTGAAAGTTAATCTTACAGATAATGACCGTCTTTTAATGGAAAATCCCAAGTCTAAAATCGACTTTATCTCGTTTAGTTATTACTATAGTCTTTGCATGCAGGATAATGAAAATAAAGAGGTAAAAGAAGCTGAAACTATGCAAATGCTGTATCAGGGCTACTATAATCCATATCTAAAACGAACTGATTTTGGTTGGCAAATTGATCCACTAGGTCTTAGAATTTTTATGAATGAACTTTATCATCGTTATAAATTACCGATGATGATTGTGGAAAATGGATGTGGCGTAGAAAATGAAATCTTAACATCTTCTCATGAAGTTCATGATAGTTATCGAATTGATTACTTACGCTTACACATTCAAGAACTGATGAAATCTTGTGAGGAAGGTATAGAGATACTAGGTTATTTACCTTGGGGTTGTATCGATCTTTATAGTGCGAGTGGAAATAAAAATAAACGCTATGGTTTTGTTTATGTTGACTTTGATCAAGGCTTAGAAAGATATAAAAAAGATAGTTTTTATTGGTATAAAAAAGTAATTACCTCAGATGGAAAGGAATTAGGTTAAGATGTATATTAGAATTATTGAAAATTTAGTTGAAGAAAGCCAAACAGAATCTTATACAAAAAATATGGAAGCTTTTGTCCAAGATTTATTAACTTTAGAATCTTGTTTATCAATAGATATTTTCTCAGAAAAAGGAAAAGTTACAACTATTGAGCGTTGGCAGTCAGAAAATGACTTAAAAAAGTCAGTAGATATACTGACTCAGCATAAGCCAAGTCTAAAAAAAGCATTCTTATCAAATACAGAAAAAATTTATAGATCATAAGTTATTTTTAGGAGAGTTTTTCTCCTATTTTTTATAGAAGTTAAAGGGGATTTGATAAAATATAAGTGAGGAGGAGTGATATGATCCACTGTTTTGGAAAAAAATATCAACATTCAGGAATTAGTTTTGTTCAAGACTATGAGGAAACAAAAGTAAGCCAAGAAATCCAAATTTACTATCTCATTTTAGGAACAGCAGAGGTAAAGGTAAATGATCGTTTAATGGAGATGAAAAAAGATGATCTTTTACTTTATAATTTTGAAGAAGAGAAATACTTTAAAAAAAATGAGGATACAACATTTGTGGTAAGAATTTCACTAGAAAATGAGCTTTTCTATGATAATAGTAATTTATTTCAGCCAACATTTAAATGTAATAGTATTCTTGATGTTAAGGAAGAATATTTATCTTTTGATAAAATCAAGAGAAGTTTAAATCGGTTAATTGAAGAAGCAATAAAAAATCACTTAGAAAATCCCTTTAAGGTTTTTGAAGCTGCATTTTCCTTTTTAAATTATTTGATAGAAATCTTTCTAGAAGATATTAAAAGTAAGCAGGATACACAGATTCAAAAATATCTTACCTTTATCCAAGAAAATGTACGTACCGATATTTCTCTTTCAAAAATGGCAAATCACTTTTATATCAATCCAAGCTATCTTTCGAGATATTTTAAAAAACATCAAGGGATTGGCTTTCAAGAGTATTTAATTACTTACCGTCTTTATTTATCAGAAAAAGAGTTAATTTATACGGATAAAAATATTAGTAGTATTGCTTTAGAGGTTGGATTTAAAAATTTAAATATTTTTACAAAACATTTTAAAAATAAATATCACTTTTTACCTAAAGAATATCGTGAAAAAAAGACAAGACTTTCTCAGGAAAGGATTTTAGAGAATGAACAAGAACTTCAATTTCTAAGTAACTGGTTAGAAAAAGAAATGGGAAACTCAGAGTACAGTGGAGAGACCATTGATTTTTCAAAAAAGCATAAAATATTTTCTTTGTCCAAGCAGTTACTTAATATAGGTTCAGCTTCAGATTTGTTACATTCAGATTATCGTAAGCAAATAAGATTTTTAAAAAAAGAGATTAACTTTACTTATGGAAGAATATGGAATTTATTTGTTGAGGAGATGAATGTAGATATTCATCGTATTAAAGATATTAACTTTGATCGTATTGATAGTATTTTAGATTTCTTATTAGAGATAGAAATTGTTCCCTTTTTTGAATTAGGCTATAAGATACGTCGTATTTATAAAAATGTTAATAAATCAGAAACACGTCATTTATCACTGCCCTCCTACGATATCGTCTGTGAAGATTGGATAGAATTATTAACTCTTTTTATGAAACATGTTCGAAAAAGATATGGGATAAAAGAAATAAGTGCTTGGAAATTTGAGCTGACAAGAGATGGGAAAGATATAGACGAGTATATGATTCAATATAAGGCTACTTACAAAGTTTTAAAAAATATAGATAGGAAAATTACAATTGGAGGGGCAGGGTTTAAGTATAACTTTGATCAAATTTCCTTTCAAGATGAATTAAAGATTTTTGAAAAAGAAAAGTTAGAGTTTGATTTTTTATCTGTCATGAGCTATCCTTATGAGCGAAAAGAAAAGGGGCAAAGGTACTCAAAAAGAATTAATAATCCTAATTTTCTTCGTGAAATGATTGAGAATATTTATTCAATAAAAAATAAAAGTAATTATTCTTCCTTACCCCTTTATCTGACAGAATGGGGAAATACTATTTCAAATCGAAATAAAATTAATGATACTGTTTATAAAGGAGCTCATACAATAAAATCAATTATTGATATTATTGATAAAGTTGAGTTGATTGGCTACTGGCTTTCAAGTGATCTTTATAGTAGTTTTGTTGACTCAAAAGAACTTTTAAATGGAGGAAATGGTATTCTTAATAAAAATGGAATACCTAAAGCATCCTTTTTTGCAATAAAATTTTTAAGTCAGCTTTCTACGGGAATTCTTTTTTATAATCATTCTTTTTTAGTTTCTAAACCCAATGAGTCGAAAATTGAAATTTTAATTCATAATGCCAAAGAATTAAATTATCGTTATTTTTTGACAGATGAGAATGAAATTACCTATTCAGAAATTGAGGAGATGTTTGTTGAAAAGGAAAAGTGTCGAGTTTTAATTGACTTAGTCAACTTGCCTTTTCAAAAATATCAAATGAAAATAAGTACGATTAACTCTCAGTATGGAAATTTACTTAAACTTTGGGAACAGATTGGTTTTGGTTCAGAATTAAGTCGTGAGCAGATTAATTATTTAGCCCGATTAACAACAGCAAATCTTTATTTTTCATCAGGAAATACTAAAGATTTAGAAATAAGTCAAATATTAGAAGCTAATGAATTTAGCTTGATAGAAATAGAATTAGAAGATATTTGAAGAAAGTAAAAAATACATGTTAAAATATCAGAGCCTTACCTTTTCTATTACAATTATGAAAGAATTGCAACAAAATTAAAAGGATTGACCCCTATTCAATATAGGAATCAATCCTTCGCTATCAGTCACGGAGTAAAAATTTTAAGTCCATCTTTTTGGGTTCACTTCAAAAGATGGTTTTTATGTGGCTTTATCATAAAGGTAAATCTTTAGATTTAAAGATTTTTATACTTAAACTATATAAGACAATTCCAATTATTGCTAGGATGATAAATTTCCAAAGGTAATTTTCTCCTGAGAGGATAGCATTTGTATCAAATAGACTATTGATTGTAAAGTATTTGATAGGCTCTAAGCTAGTACTAAAACCAGCCATCATGTCAAAGAGGAAAAAGGCAAGAGGAATACCGGCACCTACGGCCATATATTTATTGCTTAAGTTAAAGAAGCAAGAAGCAAAGAAAGAGATTGAACTTGTGGCAAACATGAGGAGAAAAAGTCCAAGATTAATTAAGAGATAATCTTGTATTTCAAAGTCCAGTCCATTATCCTCAGCGACTAGATTTGAAGCTTGCTGATTGTTAATGATTTGTAAAATACTTTCTTTAGAAAGACCAGATTTTTCAATCGTAAGATTTAAGGCTTGATCATGATCAAGTAAGATAGAAAGGTCAGAAGATAAATCTTCAATATCCATATCTAGAGAGTCACTCGCTGCTTCAAGACCTTTAAAGAGTTTATTTTGAAGATTTGAAGATTGACTTGTTAGAGTTTCATTAGTTTTTATTTTTTGATTAAGGAGAAGACGGTATTCTTCATCAGATAAGTTATAAATTTTTGCTGCGGCAGTTAAAGCTTCTGAATTTTCTAAAATTAAGTTTAAATCTTTTTCAAGAGCTGCTGAGTCCTTGTCTAGACTTTTAGCAGCAGCATCGATTGCATTTGCATTTAATTTTTGATTGAGATAGAGTTGGTAGACTTCTTCACTCACCTCTCGAGACTCAGCTCCTGTTTTTATATAATCTTTATTTTCTAAAATTTCAGATAAATTTTTCTCGAGTTCATTTTTATCTTGATTATAAGTTTGGGCAATCTGCTTAATATCTGGACTGACATATTCTCCCCAGACAGTTCCATAAAAAAGTTGAATTGAAAGTAAACCTGTGATGCAGGTTACTGTGATCATAACAAAAAGAGAAAATATCAAATAAATAGCTTGGGTAAAGACAACTGTAGAGCGTTTGATGGGTGTAGATAATAAATAAGCCATAGAGCCACGATCTACTTTTGAGACGATTAAGCTACTTGCAACGATAATAATAAAAATTAAAGGGAGAATGATAGCTTGAATACTGTAATAACTATTTGAAAGTAGACCTAGAAAAGAGCTATCTGATAGCATGCTTGCCATTGGAGTTGACTGAAGAAGTCCAGACATACTAGATAAAGTTGTCGGACTAAATACTTTTGATAAAATAATGAAAAATAGACTCAAGACAAGTGTGATGACTGTAAGAACCTTTCCATTTTCTTTTGCAGTTTGTAAAAATATTGTTTTATTAAACATTTTATAAAAGCTCCTTTTCTAATGATTTAAAATAATCTGAGAGTGTATATTTTTCTTCCTCAAAGTTAGTAATTTCTTTTCCTTTAAGGACTTTAAGGAGTTGAGAAATATTGTAATCATCAATCTGAATATGGAGAGAATGTTTTTCTTTTGAACTTTTTACTAAGTTAAATCCTGAGTCTAAAACTACTTGATAGTCAGAGTCAGTTTTAAAGTCCAGTCGAAAAACTTTAAGAGAGTGATGTTTAATCTCATTAACCTCTTTAACTTCAATAATTCTTCCATTTTTAATAAGTGCGACCTTATTGCAGATAGATTCAACCTCTTCAAACATGTGACTTGACATGAGTATTGTCTTTCCTTTTTCTTTTTCAATTTCAAGCAAATCTAAGAACTTCTTTCGCATGAGGGGGTCAAGTCCAGTTGTAGGCTCATCTAAAAGGAGAATCTCTCTGTCAGCCATTAGAGCAGCAACAATGGCTGTTTTTTGTTTCATTCCCTTTGACATTCTTTTGAGATTAGCACTGGGGTCGAGCTGCATTTGTTGAATAAGGAAATCTCTATGTTTTTCTTCATTAATTTGGAGTAATTGGGCTTGCATTTGAAGAAAATCATATCCAGTTTTTGAATCAGGAAAGGAAATTTCACCTGGGATATAGCTAACCAGTTCGTGTATTTTAGAGGATTTAGTCCAACAGTCAATCCCATTGATTTCAGCAGCCCCTTGGTCTGCTTTTAAAAATCCCATTAAATGCCGAAGAGTTGTTGTTTTTCCTGCCCCGTTAATACCAACGAGTCCGACACAGTCACCTTTTTTAATCTCTAAATTTAAATTAAAGAGCCCATGTTGCTGGCCATAATCCTTTGTGAGATTTGTTATTTTAATCATTTTGTTTGCTCCTTTTCTGTATTTGAGCGGTCATAAAAGTTCATAAAATAGTTTTCCAAAGTAAACGGAATTTCTGAGATAAACTTTATAGGATAGTCAGATAGAAAATCAATAAGATGACGAATGTTAGATTTTTCTATTTCAAAAATAATCTGATTTTTTTCTCTTCGTACCTCGCTATTAAAAGTAGAAAATAACGTACTATTAAGGCAGTTGTCAAATTGACTGTTGAATTCAACTTTAAATTTTAAGGGATGATTTTTGCGTAAGTCCTCAGATTTAAAAGTTGAGAGTATAACCCCATCTTTAATAATGGATATAATGTCACAACAGGCATCAATCTCTGAGAAAATATGACTGGACAGAAGGATTGTCTTCCCTTTTTTCTTTTCTTCTAAGATAAACTGAATGAATAAATCTTGCATAATTGGGTCAAGACCACTTGTTGGCTCATCTAAAATAAAAATTTTAGGATCATGCATGAATGCAGTGATAATGGCAAGTTTCCTTTTTGTTCCCAGAGACATTCTCTTAATAATAGAAGAACTGTCAAGCTGAAACTTATCAGAAAGTTGACGAGCATATCTTAGATCTTTAATATTTCTAAGTTTTGCCATATATTCAATAAATTGTTTTCCTGTTAAGTTTTCAGGAAAGCTGATTTCACCGGGGAGATAGCCTACTTCTTTTTGAATTTCATGACTTTCAAGCCAGCTATTTTTTCCATTTACCTCAATACTACCGCTATCTGCTTTTGAAAATCCCATAATATGACGAATAGTTGTTGTTTTTCCAGCCCCATTTGGACCAAGATAACCATAAACCATTCCTTTTTCAACTTGCAGTGAAACGTTAAAGTTTCCACGTTGATGACCGTAATCTTTTGTCAGATGATTAATATTAATAATTGCCATAAGACCCCTTTATTTAATATAATATACAAGTGTTGACTAATCAACAACTGTATATTATAATACTCTTAGTTTAAAAGACTGTCAATAGATTTGTTTTGATAATCAATAAAAAGGAAAAAGTGTGGTGTAAAATGAATAATAACCCTGATTTGCGTGTGATAAAAACCAAGCAAAATATAAAAAAAGCCTTTCTTAATCAGCTTGAAGAAAGGGGATTTGAAAAGATAACAATCTCGAGTCTGACTGATGAAGCTTTGGTAAATCGAACAACTTTTTATCTTCATTATAAAGATAAAGAGGATCTGATGGAAAAATTAAGAGAACAATTTATTTATGAATTAAAAAAATATCTTCAAATAGAAGTCAAAAAGATTTTTCAGATTATTAGTAAGGATGAGGGCTTAAAAAATCATTTGTATCATTATTTTGAATTTTTAGAGCTTCATTTTAGAGAGTTAAATCTTCTTTTCTTCACTAGAGATAATTCAAGTTTATTTCATCATTTTAAAAATAGTTTTCAACAAGAAATGATAAAAATTCTCTTAGAGGAAGTCGATTTATCTGTACAAGATTCAAGCTATATTTTTTCGATAGTTGCAGGTATTCAAGCAGCAATTATAGAAGAATGGATTTTAAAAGAGAACAGAGAAAGTATCGTAGAAATTACAAATATTACCTTTCGTCTAATAAAAAATATTCCTAAATTTCTTCTAATAGAAAATAAATAAAAACAGAGTTTTCAAACTCTGTTTTATTGCTCGTATTCGTATAAAAGCTCAAAGATATCAATAACAAGTAAGTCAACTGAATCATATTCAATAACTGCTTTTTGTTTAGGGTATTTAACTAAGAAAAATTGAGTAACGGGATCAAAACTAATTGTCATTAGTATAACCCCCTCTTTTTCAAAATTATAAGTTGCTTTAGGGTTGTCCTCATCGACAAGTCTATTGAGCCTGTCTAAGATAATAGCGATATGAGATTTCATATTATTTTTCTCCTTCTTACTTATCGTCCTTATTTATTTTAACATATTTCCCAGGTTTTTTTCTAAATAACTTTTGTCTTCTCTGGATTTTTTGGGTTTGTAAGTAAATATTTTCTAAAAGACTTTTACTTTTCTGCTTGGCTTTTAAGCTGGTTCTCTTACTAAAAGGAATGTAGTGATCAATCATATATTGGTAAAAATCAGCTACAGTTTTTCCAAAGTTTTCTGATGAGATTTCATAAAGCTTTTCTTCTAAAGCCTTATGATTTATCTCTTGCTGTTGTTTTATAGCTTTAAGAGTTGTCTCTGCAATCTCATTTTCCTGATAAAAGAGGGAACCGAAGCTTGGATCAGTGATTAAAGTTTTAAGATAAGGATTCTCCCAAGCTAGGATTGGACAAGAAGCAGCTAAAGCCTCAATGAAGGTAAGACCTTGTGTTTCACTTGTGGAAGCTGAAATAAAAAAGTCAGCTGCCTTGTAATAATTCACGACTTGTTGATTAGGAACCTCGCCAACAAACTCAATATAGGATTCAAGCTGAAGATTTTGAACTAACTTTTCAAGCTCTTTTCGATAAGGACCTTCCCCTACAATGATAAGTCTTACAGAGAGTTCTAGAATAATGTCAGGGAGTGCATAAATAATTGCCTGGATATTTTTTTCGGACGAAAGGCGACAAAGACTTAGCAGCATAATATCATTTTCTTTAACAGAAAGTTTCTTTCTTAGTTTTTGATTGTCAAGCTCAGAAATGTCCTCTCTTATAAAATTTTTGATATTAATTCCAGTAGGAATGACACGTAAAGGGATATTGATACCATAGTTCAGAACAGTTTCCTTGGTCATCTCAGAAGGGCAGATAATCCCTTCAGTCCCAAGGAGAAAGGTTTTAATGAGATATTTAATTGCGCTAGGACGTATAAGTAGACCATTTGCAATATAATGAAGGTAATCCTCATATTTGGTATGTAAAGTATGTACCATTGGGAGTTTGAGTTGATTGGCAATGATTTTTCCTAAAATTCCAACACCAAACTCAGTTTGTGTGTGAATGATATCTAGCTGATAACTTTTTGTAAGCTTTAAGGCTGTTGAAAAACCTGCCATAACGATTCGACGTTCAGGAATAGAGATAAAGGGAATTGAACGAAGTCGAATAATTTTTTCTTCGATATCTTGTATGGGATTTGAGTTAGGATCGGTTGTAGTAAAAATATAGACAGTATGGCCAAGTGCCTCAAGTTCGTCTCTTAGTGTTTTTATAGAGGTTGAAACACCTGAAATTTGAGGGAAATAAGTATCTGAAAAAATTCCAATTCTCATAAGTTTGCTTGCTCCTTATAAAAGTCTCTCCAAATAAGTGTCAGATGTTCTTCGGAATAATTTTGTTGGATGTCCTTAGACATTAAACGATAGTGCTGAATAATTTCAGGTGAATGGATTACTTTTCTTAGTTCTAATTCCATTTCTTGACGATTTTGACAGGCAATATACTTTCCAGCCAAGATATTATGATAGAGTTTTAAGTCACGTAACATGATGGCTGCACCACAACTAGCAGCTTCTAAGATAGACATGGGGAAAAGCTCATCATAGCTAGGAAGTAGAAAAATATCTGCGATATTATTTAGTTTTTGAATTTCATCTCGGTCTACAATACCTGTAAAGAGTAAATTTTTAGGGGGATGTTCAACTAAATATTTATAATGCTTGTAGTTTCCAGTGATTGCTCCAAAGGAAAAGCCTCCGGCCCATATAAATTGAATATCAGGGTTGGACTTAGCAAGCTCAACAAAATCATCGATTCCCTTTCGATACTGAACTTGCCCTGCTCCTAGTACAAGAAAATCATTGTTGGAAAGTTTATATCTTTTACGAATTTTTATCTTTTCTTCAGAATCTAGCTCGTAGAACTGTTCTTTTGAGACAAAATTAGGAATAAAACTGATATTTTCAGCAGCAACTCCAATCTGAATTAGCTTTTCTTTAAAATCAGGATTTACAACTACAAGATGGTCCATACGTCGATAAAAAAGTCGAACATAAAATTTAAAAATCCAGAAGAGAGGAAGAGGTAAAATGATTGATCCGTCTAAAGTTTCAGGTAAAAAATGTACATAACCAATCTTTCTACCAACAATTTTCTTTCCTAAAAAAGATTGCAGATAAAAAAGAAAATCAACAGTATGATAATGTGTAATATCTGCAACTTGAAAATAACGATTAAAGCTTAATTCAATCTGATCTTTATTGTATTTTTTTAGTAAGCGAATCAACTCTTTATAAGCTGAGCTTACTCCTTGCCCTGCTACCTTTTCAGCAGAGGACATCATCTTGATTTTTAATTTTGTATGATCAGTTGAAAACATAACTTATATTATAGCATTTATTCAATAAATAAGGTATTAGACTAAAGTCTTATAAGGATAAAGAAAAAATAAAGACTCGAAATTTCGAGTCTAAGATTTAATTAAGCTGGCTAGCGTCTGCATTGAGAGTTAACTTTTGACTTTCTTTTTTACCATTACGGTAATAAGTGATATCAATAGTATCTCCAACCTCATGATTTAAAAGAGCTGATTGAAGAGAGGCACCAGAAATAATATCATCACCATCTAAATTTGTAATAATGTCTCCTTCTTTAAGTCCAGCCTTTTGAGCAGGAAGGTTATTGGCAACAGAAACGATATAAACTCCAGCTGTGACTTCTTCAGGAATCTTTAGGCTTTCCAAATCACTGGAAGATAGAACACTTAAATCTTGCATAGAGATTCCGATAGCAGGCATTTCCTTATCTTCTTCGATGTTATCAATAATATTAACTACATCATTAGAGGGGATTGCAAATCCCATTCCCTCAACAGAAACACCACCAGAAGTACTGGATAGTTTACTTGAGTTAATTCCGATAACTTCTCCCTTGATATTAATTAAAGCACCACCAGAGTTTCCGGGATTGATAGCAGCATCTGTTTGAAGGGCATTAACATTTGCAACGGTTGCTTCATCTTCTTGGACATAAGATACCGAACGGCTCACTGCTGAGAGGATACCTTCTGTTGCAGAATTAGCATACTGAATTCCATTTGGAGAACCAATTGCAATTGCTGGCTCGCCGACAGTTAACTTTGAAGAGTCGGCAAAAGTTGCAGTCGTCTCGACTCCTTTTGAGGACATTTTAAGTACTGCGATATCTTTACTAGCTTCCTCCCCAACAATAGTAGCTTCGTAAGATTTTCCACTTGAAAGTGTAACTTTTATCTCATCGGCTTCAGCAATGACATGATAGTTAGTAACGACATAAGCTTCATTATCTTTTATTTTATAGATAACTCCTGAGCCTTCACCATAAAGCTGACTAGAGTTATCAGAACTATTTGAGTTATCTACTCCTCCAAAATAACTTCCTATACTTATACCTTTTTGATAGTTTGAGACAGAGACAACAGCATCTGCAGCAATATCAATAGCTTCAGTTGTATCTGAAGAGACAACACTTGTATTTGTATCAATCTTTCCTGTAGAAGTATATGTTTGTTTATCTTCTTGTGTTAGTAAATTATAGCCGGTACTTGCGCTTAAGGCAATAACACCCCCTAATAACCCAGCTAGTAGACTTTTTACCCATGATCCTTTTGCCATAAATAAATTCCTTTCTTAATAAATACATTTTATGAAGAACAACTTAATGATATCTTAAAAGAGTAGAGATAGCAAGTTATAGAGTTTTCCACAAATAATAGAAAAAAGTTCACAAATCTTGTGGAAAAAAGAAAAATTTTCCACAAAAATGTGAAGAATTCTCTAAGAATGTGAATAAATCAAGCTTTCATTTTAATTTTTATAGTGGAAAATAAATCTGTGATAAAATAAATTTATGAAATTTAAAATAATTGCTCCAGGAAAGTTAAAAGAAGCTTATTTGCGTGAAGGGATTGATGAATATCTTAAAAGAATGAAAGCTTTTGGTGGCTTAGAAATTATAGGTCTAGCTGATGAAAGAATTCCTGATAATCCTTCGGAAAATGAAAAGCAAAAAATCAAAGAGGTTGAGGGACAAAAGATACTTGAAAAGCTGTCAAGAGATGAAAAAGTGATCGTGCTGACCTTGGATGGCAAATTACTAAATAGTGAAGAGTTGGCAAAGAAAATTTCAGACTGGGAACTTTATGGTAATTCAAAGTTAACCTTTATTATTGGAGGCTCTCTAGGTTTATCAGAAGCAGTTATTAAACGTGCAGACTTAAAGTTAAGTTTTGGTCGAATGACTTTTCCACACCAACTGATGCGTTTAATTTTAGTAGAACAGATTTATCGTTCAGCGATGATAAATCAAGGAAGTAGTTATCATAAATAAAAGAAAGAGGGTATTGTGTCAAATTTTATACGTATTATCTCAGACAATGAAAATAATTTAAAAAATATCTCAATAGATATTCCAAAGCAGAAAATAACTGTTTTTACAGGTGTTTCTGGCTCAGGGAAATCTTCACTTGTATTTGATACTCTAGCAAATGAATCACAACGTTTGCTAAACGAAACTTATCCAACCTTTGTCCGCCAGTTTATGCCTAAATATGAGCGTCCAAATGTTGAGAGGGTTGAAAATCTCCCGGCATCTATTGTGATTGACCAAAAACAGCTGGGTGGAAATGCAAGGAGTACACTGGCTACAATCACAGATATTGCGCCTATTTTACGTAACTTATTTGCCAAAGTAGGGCAGCCACATATTGGTTCAGTTGACTACTTTTCATTTAATATGCCAGCAGGGATGTGCTCAGATTGTCAAGGGATTGGAC
Source organism: Lactovum sp. (assembly GCA_047974165.1). Classification (GTDB taxonomy): domain Bacteria; phylum Bacillota; class Bacilli; order Lactobacillales; family Streptococcaceae; genus Lactovum. The sequence continues at coordinate 38,515 of JBKECB010000070.1, read as the reverse complement.
GAAAGTTAACCCTGAAGCTTGATAAAATGATTGATCCTGAAAAGTCTTTAAATGAGGGAGCAATTATTTTTAAAGCTTACCAAAAGATTATGGAAACTTTTATTAAAAAAGATATTTTTGATGCTGATAAAAAAGTGAAAGACTATTCAAAAGAAGAGTTAGAGCGGCTTTATTATGGACGTGATGTTGGAAAAGTAGATGTGGGTGGCTTTAATCTGACTTATGAAGGGTTAGTAGATCGCTTCAATCGCTCTTTTTTAGAAAATGCTTCTGAGATGACAGAAAAAAAGCAAAAGGTCATTGATGAGATGTGTGAGGATATCCTTTGTTCAAGTTGTCAGGGAAAAAGACTTTCAAAAGAAGCTCTGTCGGTAAAGATTGGAGATTATAACATTCATGATCTCATGTCTTTACAGCTTAAGGAACTCTCAGAAATCTTATCAGAACTTCCTCTTAAAGATAAAAAGTCTCTTAATTCTTTGATTTCACAAATAGATCATTTGGTAGAGTTAGGCTTGGGTTATTTGACTTTAAATAGAGAAACGTCAACTCTCTCTGGCGGTGAGTCTCAGCGTGTTAAGCTTGTCAAACATCTGAATAATCCACTGACGGATATGCTCTATATTTTTGATGAGCCATCAACCGGTCTTCATCCACGAGATGTTGTGCGTATGAATACAATTTTCTCAAAGCTTTGTGATAAGGGAAATACTGTTCTTATCATTGAACATGATCCAGATGTTATAAAGATTGCAGATTGGATTGTAGAGTTAGGACCTGCAGCTGGTAAACATGGGGGTGAGATTGTATTTACAGGAAGTTATGAGGAATTGCTAACTTCAGACTGCCTGACTGGAAGGTATCTTGCAGCTCAGACAAAGGCAAAGGAAGACCCTCGTTCAGCAAAAAACTTCCTTGAGGGAATTGAAAGCTCGACTCATAACTTAAAAGCTCAAACTCTTAAAATACCAGAAAAAACCTTAACAGTAGTGACAGGAGTTGCTGGTTCAGGAAAATCCACCCTGATTGAAACAAGCTTCCGGGTAAATTTTCCTGATGCTGTCTATGTCGATCAAGTAGGGGTTACTGGAAATTCTAGAAGTAACTCAGCTACATTTATAGGGATTATGGATGGCATCCGTAAGCTCTTTGCTAAAGAAAATGGACAAAAAGTCAACCTCTTCAGCTATAACTCAGCGGGTGCTTGTGAGAGTTGTAAAGGGAAAGGCTACTTAGAAAGTAGCTTAGCCTTTATGGAAACAGTTCACCAGATCTGTGAAGACTGCGGGGGCAAAAGGTATAAGCCTGAAGTTCTAAACTATCTCTATAATGGCTGTAATATCGTTGACGTTTTAGACCTTACAGTAGAGGAAGCTGTTGATTTCTTTTCAAAAGTAGCAGCTATCCATAAAAGTTTAAAAGCCTTAAATGAAGTAGGGCTAGGTTATATCACACTTGGACAATCAACCTCTACACTTTCAGGTGGAGAAAAACAACGCTTAAAACTAGCAACAGAATTTTATAAAAAAGGCTCAATCTATATCTTAGACGAGCCATCAACTGGACTTCATCTGAGCGATATTGAACGATTGCTTGGAATTATGAACCACTTTGTCGATAATGGAAATACTCTGATTGTCATCGAACATCAGCTTGATATTATCCGACAAGCTGACTGGATCATAGATGTAGGCCCAGATGGTGGAGATGAAGGAGGCGAGATTATCTTTGAAGGCTTGGTTAAAAATCTAAAAGAAAATAAAGCTTCAATCACTGGGAAATATATCTAAATTTGCTAAGTTTTAAGTTAAAAAAACATTCGACTTTTAATAACAAGTTTGCTATACTATAACAGTAACCGAACCGTTTTATTAAGAAAGAACTAGAAAATTTAAAAATGATAAAATTAAGTATAATTCTCCCATTTATGGGACAAACAGAGGCAGATCTTGCAGTTCCTTTAGCTTCGATAAATGGACAGATTGGAGTAAATTTTTCAGAAATTGATGTTCATCTTGTGAATGATGGTGGACAAAGCATCCAAAGTGAGAAGTTTGATATTTTTTCTCATTTGAATTTACACTATCATGAGTTGAAGGAAAATGTAGGTCCAGGAATGGCAAGGCAGTATGGTATTGACCAATCAAAAGGAGAGTATATCATGTTTGTGGATGCAGATGATGAGCTTCATTATGCTGGAGCCCTCCTTGATTTCTTTAATGTTTTTAAAATACCAGAAACTTATGATGTGATTATTGGACGCTACCTAGAGCAGTATATTTATCAACCAGATGGAACTTTTCGATATCGGACACATCCAAGTATGGATAAGAAGGCAGTTTATGCGAAAGCTTTTCGTCGAGTACATTTGGAAAATATTGACTTAAAATTTCATCCTGATTTAAGGATTTTTGAGGATAATTACTTTGTGGGTCTTGCCTGCATGCTCGCTCAAAATCTCTATGATTTAAATAGTGTGGTTTATAGTTGGCTTTATAATCCCAACTCGATTGTCCGTAGTGACAAGGAATTTTTTAGCCATCAGACTTTAGCTGTGGTAAAGTCCATGCATCCTTACTTGGAAAAGCTTGCCAACTATCGTCCAGAGTTTTTGATGAGCACAGTTGATGGTTATATGAATAATATCTTTTTACGCTACAGTATCTTAGAAGAAAAGTACCATGCTGATTTTTGGCCAGCTCATAAGCGATTACTTGAAGATTTTAAAGACTATTATTCAGGTTATCATGCAGTGGCTCAAGGCCTTGTTAATGAAAATGCACAAATGGAATTATATCGAAGTGTTGACACTTCTAAATTTGAAGATTTTGTAAAGCAATCACTTGAAAAGAAAGGATTATCTTGAAAAAGTTAAGTATTATTATTCCTTTTAAAGGACAGACAGAAAAAGACCTTGCAATTCCGCTGGCTTCAATCAATGGTCAGATTGGGTTTGATTTTTCACAGATAGATGTCAATCTGATCAATGATGGAGGAGAATCAATTGATCCATCTAAGTTTGATATTTTTGGAAATTTAACCATCCGATATCATGAGCTAAAGGAAAATGTAGGCCCAGGAATGGCACGTCAGTATGGAATTGATTACTCAGAGGGTGAATACCTTATGTTTATGGATTCTGATGATGAGATGCACTATGCAGGTGGACTGCTTGATTTCTTTAATCTTTTAAAAGATAAAGGAGACCATCCAGTGATTATTGCTCGATTTTTAGAGCAGCAGCGTCATAACGATACCTTTTACTATATCCAGTCAGATACAAATAACTGGGGAGCACTTCATGGAAAGTTCTTCAAACGCTCTTATCTTCTAGAAAAAGAGTTAAGATTTCATCCGGGTCTAAGAGAGGCAAATGAAGACCTTTATTTTGTCGGCTTAGCCTGTCTCTTGGCTGACCATGTACAGCCTTTGGAGAGTGTAATTTATAGTTGGTTGTGGAATAAAAATTCACTTAGTCGTATAGGAGAAAATGGTCTTATTCATAAGACACATCTGTTTGTGGATTATTGTTATTTTTCAGCTGAAAAAATCAGAGAGAAAAAGCATGAAATCATTAGAAGTTCTGTGATAAGCTCAGCCTTTCAATGTTATGATTATTATAAAAATTATCCACCATTAACTCCAGAAGATGAGCAGCTCTTCTTTAATAATATGTTGCGCTATTGGAATGACTTTGAGGCTGAAAGAGAAAATGAAAGTTTAGATCTTGCCGAAGCAAGTAAAAAGCGTCTTCAAGAAGCTGAATTTCAAGCATTTCTTGAAAAGGTAAAAACGAGAGGAAAAGTATGAAAAAAGTAAGTATTATCATTCCTTTTAAAGGACAAACAGAAAAAAATCTTTCCGTTGTATTGGGCTCAGTAAATGGTCAGATTGGGATTGACTTCTCAGAGATTGATGTTCATCTGGTAAATGATGGAGGACCTACAATTGATATTAGTAAGTTTGATATTTTTTCAAATTTGGACTTACACTATCATCATCTAGAGGAAAATGTAGGAGCAGGACTTGCTCGTCAGTATGGGATTGATCATTCAGAGAGTAAATATTTGATGTTTATGGACTCAGATGATGAGTTTCACTTTGCAGGAGCTCTTTTAGAGTTTTTCAATGCTGTTAAAGGAACAGGAGACCATCAGATTGTTATTGCTCGCTATATCGAGCAGTACATTGTTGAGTCAGGAGAGTTTCGTTACCTGATTCACACACAGTATGATTGGAAATCAGTTTATGCCAAGTGGTTTAATCGTCAGTATGTTGAGGAGCAAGGGATTCGCTTTCAACCAGAGTTGAGAATCTTTGAGGATACTTATTTTGTCGGTCTTTCTTGTCAGCTTTCTACAGACATTTATTATATTGATAGCGTGGTTTATAGCTGGTTATATAATGCAAATTCATTGGTGAGAAGTAATGGAAAGTCTTTTGAATATCAAACACACACCTGGGCACTTCAGAATCGTCTCTACTTTAAGAAGACATTTGAAAAGAGACCTGATACTCTTGCCATGCATATGAAGAGCTATGTGGCTGATGTCTATATGCGCTATACCCGATACCCACCAGCAGATGAGGCAGCATTTTGGGATGAGCACTTTAAACTTTTAGAGGAGTTTTCAAGCTTTTGGACAGGCTATGATGCTTTCTTACAGGGAATGGTTGATTCTCTACGTGACAAAGAAGGTCAATGGCAGGGGACACCAACTGATAAGTTTCAAGCATTTGTAGAAAAAACAAGAGAAAAAATATAAATAAAATATAAAAGCAGCCACTTTTCTGGTTGCTTTTATATTTTAGTATTAAAGTCTTTATTTATCTTATATAAATCAGATTGTTCTTATATTAAAAAAAGAAAATGATTTTTTGTTTGACAAAAAAAAAAATAGATATAATAAGTAATCGATAATAATGAAAAGGCCTTCATGCATGAAAAATAAAAACAACAAAATATAAAAGGAGTTATATATGTTAATGTCTACAATAGACAGTTATTTTGCATATTTACAAATAAGGTTGAAGTAAAATGGATATGGGCAGTTGTACTTTTGATTATTGCACTTGCTGCGATAGGTTATGCTGCATATTGCACAAGAAAGGGAATGAATTTTTCTGGTGGCATAAAATGGCGTGTTCCAACAAAGTTCGCTGTAACATTTAACTGTAGAAGGTAATCAAAATAAATATAAGGTATAGAAGGTTATATGAGTGATTAAGTCATAAATACCTTCTATACTATTAAATTAAGGATTGATATGTTTGAAATAAAAAATTTAACTAAGAAGTTCAAAACTAAGGTTTTAGAAGATATTTCAGTAAATTTCTCTGAAAAGGGTGTTTCCATCATTATTGGTGTTAATGGGAGTGGAAAAACAACTCTATTAGACTGTATGGTGGGGATTAAAAGAGTGACTTCAGGTGACTTAAAAATTGATGGCTATGAAAAGGAGAGTGATGAATTTAAATCTCGTTTATTTTACTTGCCTTCTGATTTTTTTCTTCCCAACTATATGACAGCAAAAGAGTACTTAAACTTTGTTTTGTCACGTTATCCCAACTCAGATAAATCAGGGATTGAGAACTTTCTTCGACTTTATGATTTAGAAAAAGAAGCAGATAAGCTTTTGGAGTCTTACTCTTTTGGGATGAAAAAAAAGATTCAATTAATCGCAGCGATATTGTCTCATAGTCACTATCTACTTGCAGATGAGATATTTAGTGGCTTAGATTTTGAAACCACCTTGATAAGCTTGGAGATATTTAAAGCACTTTCAAAAGAAAGATCTCTTATTATTGTTTCTCATAATAAAAGAATTATAGAATATTTCTCTCAAAATATTTTACTTATGTCTGATGGAAAACTTACAAAATTTTTAGGAAATCCATTAGAACTAGAAAAAGAAATCTTAAGTATGGAGAAGATTGATGAAAAGGTACAATTCATTCAAAAATATAAATTTACTCTTTGAATTCTTTATCAATAATGCTTTCAGAGGTTTATTAAAGCATCCTTTATTAAGAAAAAAATCTGTACGATATTTTATTTTAATCACTTTATGGATTTTCTATTTGATTTATTTTGCTTACAATATGAAGGAATTATCAAGTCTAAATTCACTTTCAGAAGCTTCAGTCTCTCTTGAGAGTTTGACAAATACTCAAAGAATTACTTTTTATAGTACTTACAGTAATGTGATTTCAGTTGCTGTTTTAATCTTTTGCTTGGTAGACCGTACAATAAACTTAGATAAAAGTTCTTTATTTTTTATACATTCTCTTCCCTTTAGAAAAAAAGAGGTTCATTTAGCTTACCTTTCTTTTAAGCTCTCTTTTATGTATTTTCTTTTTCTCTTCTTTAGTTTTCTTATTTTTCCAGCAATTTCATTAGTTACAAAGTCGTTTTTAGATCATCTTTTACTTTTTATAAGTTTACAGATTACATTTATTGCGACACTTCTTTTTATTGAGTTTTTATCTTTGGGTGTTGATTTTTTATGTTTGAAAGTGGAAGAAGCAGGATTTTCTCTAATAAAAAATATCTTTAATTTTTTACTTCTCAGCTTAACGATGCTTTACTTTTTTAATTACCGTTTTAAGTTAGAGCCTTATCTAGCAGCAAAGTTTATAGTTGATGTAGAAAATCTTATTAGAGTATTCTCCCTTATTTCTCTTTTTTCTTTTATAGTCTGTCTTGTTTTAGTGATGGCGCTTCCTTTATCTGAAAGAATGAATTATAGTGGCAGATTTATAAAAGTTCCTTTACTTGAAAAAACAGTCTTTCGTGTCAAAAGTAATTGGTCTTTAATCAGCCTCTTTCTTTTAACAACTATTATCCTTGCGATACAAAGTGGTTTTAGGTATTCACTTTTTAGCTTAGCGATATTTTATAGTTTTAATGGTGTTTTACTTTTACCTTATGCAGACATTAGCGCAGACTTTAGAACACGATTTGATTTGTTAAGAATAACAGAAAAGAAAGATTATTTTTGTCAAGTTTTATTGATTTTAACTTTACAAGTTCCTCTCTTATTTTTTATTTTTATGGGTTATGTTGAAGGAAAACAAATAGTTTTAGCACTTAACCTTGCATTTGCAGCAATAATTTTAGGATATTTATTTCCAAAATCAGAAGGAACTATCAATGAAACGAGTTCTTTAATTTTATTAATTATTATTATTGCTCTGATTAATCTGTCGATGCGTTATCTACAATTATCATTTACAGTTTTGATCTCTTTGTCTTTTTTACATTACTTTATCATTAGAAAGGTTAGAAATGAAAAAAATTAGTCAATTTAGTCGCCCGTTAGGATGGGCAACGGTTATTTATCTCTTCTTAGTTGTTCTTGAAACTCTTGCTGAACTTTTTTTAGCGACAGGAGAGGATTCCTCTGAGATTGTTACCTTATTTGGAGTGGGTATAAAGAGTGTGTTTACCCCTGAAGAACTTTCGACAACTTTTTCTTTAACTCTTAAGGCTCTCTTCGTATATCTCCTTTATCTTTCTTTAATTTTTTTAATTTTCTTTTTATTTAATCGAAAGAAGTTAAAAGAATGATTTTAAAACTTTTCTTTCTTTATTTTCTCTCGATTTATTTAATTTTAATTGTCCACGAATATCTTCATTTTTTACTTGCTAAATTTTTAAAGTATGAGGTATCTATTATTTGTGTTCATCCTCTGGCATTTAAGTTGGTTTATGAGAATAAAAATAAAGCTTTAGAAAATTTATTGATAGCAGCATTTTCGCCTGCTTTTCTTTTTGTGATTGGCATTTTACTTCCTTCAAATGTTTATACCTTACTTTTAAAGTTATCTTGTTTGAGTAATTTTTTTAATCTCTTGCCAATAACTGCCGATGGAGAAGTAATACTTTTATCCTTAGTACAAATTTTTAGAAAGAGGAATTTATGAAAAAAAATAAAGTTACTATTTTATTTATCTTACTATTTATATCAAGCTTATTTGTTACTTTTATTTTTACACAAAATCAAAGTGATAATTTAGAAAAAAATCAACTACAATTTAGAAAAGAAAAAGCAAATCTTGTACTTGATAAGTTAAGTAAAAAAGAAGCAGGGATTTATTATTTTGGCTTTCCAGAATGTCCTTGGTGTCAAGAGCTTCAGCCGATGTTAGAAGAATTATTAGAATTTAGTCAAAAAGAGGCTTATTATATTGACATACACGATGAAAACTTTACAAAATCAGATCGGGCAAAGTTAGAAAAGTTTTATGAGGAGTCTACAGGAGAAAAAGGTCTTGCTGTTCCTTTCTTAGTAGCTATAAATTCTTTTAAAGATGTTGAGACAAATGTGGGAACAGTTGAGGGACACGATGCCAGTCAAGAAAAAATGACAGAAAATCAAGACGAAAAGCTCTTACAGAAAATTTCGGATATGATTGTCTTTGCTGAAGGTTGAAAGAGATTTAAAACATTCTTTCTTTTTTTTGATATAATCAAATATAGAATTTTTAGATTATTTTTTAAGTCTTTATGCTAAAGGAAAGTTGTGAGAGATTTTAGTGGGAAATCTTAGAATTAATCTAGAAAGATTAAAAAATAAAAGTGAGAATAGTATGTCTTTAAATATTTGTAATATGCTTTATGTAGAGGATGTTAAAAAAAACCTAGATTTTTGGTTGGCGATTGGATTTGTAGAAGTTAAACGTCAAGGTGAAGGTAGAGAATTTACAGTTGTGCTTGCCTCTCATGAAAAGTCAGCGGCTAGACTTCAACTTTGGGATATTAACTATATCCGTGAAGTATCTGCTGAAGTGGCTGAGATGAAACCAAGCCTTCTTTTTGTGGTGGAAGATTTAGAGTATTGGCATGAAAAAATCTCAACAGTAACTGACACAGTAAGTGAGATTAATCCTCAGCCTTTCAAGAACTTTAATTTTCAAAGTCCTGATGGAAGCTACTATGCGTTTGCTGAAAGTGAGATTGTAGAGGGTTGAAGATAAAATAAAAGTGAAATCCTTGGATTTCACTTTTTTATACTTAAATTCTCTTTTTAGAGATTCCTTTTTTAGCAGCATTGACAATGTCTTGTGCTGTTGATCCGTTCCGACTTGTTCAAACTTTTCTTTGACAGCAATTACAATCCTTTTCTAATATTTTATAATAAAAACGGGCTATTTTTGAGTTCGTTTATATATCTTTCCTTGTGAATCATAGGTTACCCATTCTCCAACAGCCTCTCCATTTTTAAAGTGTCCAGAGCGTTTTAAAGTTCCATCAATGCGATACCATTCCCAATAACCCTCAGCTTGGTTGTTACTTATCTTCCCCTTTGACCAAATCGTCTTGCCATTGGCATGATATTTTATCGTAAGACCATCAATGATTTCAATCTTTTTTTCCTTCATAACATCATATCTTTCTTTATTTTTAAGCTGATTATAACATAATCAGATGTAAATTCCTTTTCACACAAAATATAAAGAACTGTCGAAAGTATGTTATAATGAGGGAGAAACTTAAAAAGTAATGAGGATAGTATGAATTATTTCGTAAATGAGAATATTTTTACATTAAATTCAGGAACTGAATTTTCAACGGTAAAACGACTTGAACTTTTTCGTAAAAATGGAGTAAAAGCTAAGCTTTTAACAAAAAATTATAATGCCAACTCTTGTAGTGATTTAGAACGTATGGGCTTAAAGCATGAAGATGTTTTAAATATGTATGATTACTTTCAAGAAATCATCGACCTTCCAAGAAAAGCAGGAGAAAATGATATTCGATATGCTGACTTGGTGGATAAAAATCTTTACCATATTGAAGGAATCGATGGAAACGAATCTCATATCAAGCATGAAGGTAATGTTATCGGAAAAGTATACATTGCCCCAGGTACTGTTGGTTTGATCGGTGGGATTGAGTATATTAATCATATGAATGTTGTTTCTGCACGTGATACTTGGGATAATCGTGGTTTCAAATCATCTACACAATACTCTCACCAAGATGGCAAAGGTGGCCCTCAGGTATTTTTTGACTTTAAGGGTCAACCTAAAATTGAAGTGACTTACATGCATGTGCAAGGAAACTTGATGCCAACAATGTATAAGCTTTTAAATTATAAAGGACGTGCCTTTCGTTTTAATAGTGAAGATGAGATGTTTGTTTTCTTTATGAATGAGATTTGCCGTCAAGACTCGAATGTTGTCTTGATTAATGATCGTCCATCTCTAGCGGGAGCAGTTGCCTCTGTTCAAGGAGCAAAAGGAAAATGGCAATATCTTCATAGCGTACACTCAAGAAATAATGAGCAAAAAGGAATTTCTAAAAAAGTTGTGGACTATCTTCAACCGCTCTTTAATGGACTCGCTAGGCACTTTGACGGCTTAATTACAGCGACTGAAAAGCAAAGAGATGAGCTTGCGGTAATCACTAACTTTAAGTCTGTAGTTGCTTTGCCAGATACACAAGTGGAAACGGACTATTTAGATAATATTAGCTTTAATTTTGCAGAGCGTGATAAAAACAAACTTATTTGTATGGGGCTTATCTCAGAAGATAAGGGTTCTCAAGATATTATAGAAGTTATGAAACGTGTCAATAAAAAGCTACCGGGAGTTAGAGTTGATTTTTATGGCTATGCCTCTCCTTCAACAAAGCAGCAAGAGCTTGAACAAGCAGCTGAAAAAGCTGGTTTAAAGAATGTGATTAACTTTAAAGGCTATCAAACACAAGATGTTTTGGCAGCAGATTTAAAACAAACCATGCTCCAACTTAATTGCTCAATCGGTGAAGCTTTTGGGACCAGTATCCTTCACGGGATGAGCTACGGTGTCCCTACGATTGCTTATGATGTAAAATATGGTATTCATGAAATGATTGAGGCGGGTGTAACTGGTGAACTCGTTCATAAAGGTTCTAAACAGGCAATAGCAGATAAGATTATCGAACTTTTAACTGATTCTCAAAAGTGGGAGGCAATGTCCCGTGCTGCTTTTGATAAAGCTCAAACCTTTAATACAGACTGGGCTTGGAAAAAATGGCAAGATGCAAAACAATTACACGAGAATCTTTTTATGGAGGATAAAGTTTAATCATGAAATTTTTTATTAACGCAAGTTTTAACAAACAAAATTCAGGTATTGAGCATGCTCAATTAAAGCGTGCTCAATTATTCCGTGACCATGATGAAGAGTTTAAGCTCGTCTTTCGTGAATGGAATCCACGTCTTCATTATTTCTTAAAAGAGGTTGGAGTAGATTCAAGTGAGTCACTTTGTATGTTTGACTTTTTCCAAAGGGCAGAGCTGATTGAAGATAAGATTGTTCATGCTGAAGATATTGATTTCGGTGTCGATGGCTTGAGTTATTTTGAGAAGGAAAATGAAAACCATTATGTAGTTCAAAGAGAACAACAAATTATTGCTCGTGTTCATTATTTTGTAGAAACAGATGAGAAACGTGTCTCTATGATTGAACTTTTTGATGGCTTTGGCCAGCTTTACCGTGTGGACAATTATGATATGCGGGGATTTATGAGCTTGGCTCAGTGGTATACCCCTGATAATATGATTGGGACAGAAGTTTGGTATGATGTGAATGGAAAGCCAGTTGTTGAAACTTTTAATAAGCTCGACGGAAATGGGAAGATGGTTAAGTTAGGCTGGCGTTTGACTTACGATGAAAATGGGGCAGTATATTCTTTTGATAATATTGACAAGCTGACTCAGCATTTCTTCGATCGTATTAATAATGCTTATTGGTCAGAAGATGAGTTAAATATCTTTGTTCTTGATAGAACCCACTTGGGAGATTGGTCTGTTCTTGATCTAGAACGTCCAGCTTATATCGTCCTTCATTTACATAACTCTCATGCAGGTGATGCTCAAGATGTGATGCATTCTGTAACAAATAACTTTTATGAGTATAGTTTGATGAATATGAACCGTTATGATGCTGTTGTTTCGGCAACACATAAGCAGACTGCTGATGTGATTGCTCGTTTTGATCCAAAGTGTGCCATGTTTACAATCCCTGTAGGAGTAATTCCTAATGAAGTCTTACACGAAGAACCTATCTCTATGTCTGATAGAAAACCACATAGCGTCCTTGTGACAGCTCGTGTTGCTCCTGAAAAACAGATTGGACACATTATACGCTCCGTAGGGATTGCAAAGAAAAAAATTCCAGATATTAGTTTTGACTTCTATGGATATGTGGATACACGTGATAATAATGCTGCTCAAAAGGATATCGATGCAGCAATTAAAGAATATGACCTTCAAGATGCTGTACATCAGTATGAGTATTCTAATGATGTTGCGACTCTTCAAAAAGGGAGTCAGGTATATGCCCTAAACTCTATCATGGAAGGATTTAACCTTTCCTTGATGGAAGCACAAGGACATGGAATGGTTACAGTTACGACAGATGTTAACTATGGCCCTAATGAACTGACGGTTGATGGAGAAAATGGCTATGTTGTCTCATATGATGGAGTAGAAGAGATGGCTGATAAGTTAGTTGAACTTTTTAGTAATGATAAGCTTCTGCAAGATATGAGTGATAAGGCTTATGAACTGTCAGAAAGATATAGTGAGGCGAGTGTCTGGTCAGCATGGAAAGAGCTTTTAGACCATGCAAAGAGTCAAAAAGTTAACTACACTTCTCCTATTAGTCAAGGCATTGGTAACCAACTAAAAAATAAATAAAATAAATAAGAAAGATTATTCAATCAAGAATAGTCTTTTTTAAGATAAAAGAAAGGAGAAATTATGGGGGAATTATCAAATTCAGAAAGCTATACTTGGCAGGTGATACAGGATAACTATCATCTTATTTCTGAGATGTCTATTATGGAATTGGCTGAGTTGGCACATGTCTCGATTTCAACAGTGACACGGACTTTACAAAAGAAAGGCTTTTCAGGATATACAGAGTTTCGTTATTCTGTGAAAGAAAAGTCTTTGAATGAAAAGACAGAGTTTTCTTCTGAGGTACAGGCAGCAATTTCAAAGAATGAGGAAGAGCTTTTAAAGACAATCAATGGAATTTCAGCAAAGTCGATTGAAGAAGCGGTGGAGCTGATGGATAAGGCAGAGGAGATCATTATATTTGCCAGTGGATTGTCTGTCAATGTGGCAGATGAAATGAAGAGAAAACTGCATCTTTGGCATAAACATGTTCGCCTTTATAGTGAGCGTGAAGAGATGGCTTATTATGCGAAGTCTGTCAATGAATCAACCTTACTTGTCATACTCTCTCTTCAAGGAGAACGACAAGAAATGCTGGACTCAGTAGAAAAGGTAAAGCTAAAACAGGCAAAAACGTTAGCAATTACAGCCTCTGTAAACTCACGCCTATCACAAATGGTAGACCTTTCAATTTCTGGTTATAAGAGTAAGTTGGAAGTCAGTTATTTTGAGTTAGATGTTCATAGTCGCTTACCTCTTTATATATTAGTTCGTGTCTTGTTTGATGCTTACTCCATTTATAAAAAGGCTCAGATGAAAAAATTTAAGATTAATAAAAGTTAGCTTTTTAGGAAAGGTTTTTTATCCTCAAGATAAAATAGGTAAAATTTTCATTTGCTCTCATGTTAAGATAGTTATAATGAAAAAAGTTTAGAAAGGAAAATAATATGAAAATAACAAAAGAAGAGTTTGGATTAGGTGCAACATTGATTTGTCTTACAAATCAAAAAGGAAATAGTATTAGTTTTAGTAACCTTGGTGCACGTGTGGTTGCTTGGGAAGTTACAGGTAGAAATATTCTTCGTTCTTATAAGACAGCTAGGGAATATTTAGAAAAAGACCCTTATTGTGGAGCAACGATTGGTAGAGTTGCAGGCCGCATAAAGGCAGCATATTTAAAGATAAATAATCAAGAATTTAATCTTCAAAAAAATGAAGGTGAACAGACACTTCATGGGGGAGAAGAAAGTTTTGAGACAAAACTTTGGAGGTTTGAAAGTTTTGAGTCAGAAACCTCTGCCAGTGTTACTTTTTCTCTTATTTCTAATCATATGGAAAATGGGTTTCCAGGGAAGTTAGAGGTGAAAGTAACTTATAGCTATGATGATGAGGATAATTGGACGATAGATTATGAAGCTCTGTCAGATCAAGATACCAGCTTTAACCCAACTAATCATGTCTACTTTAATCTTAATCAATCAAAAAAGGAGGATATTTCTAATCATTTCTTAGAAATGTCAGCCTCTCGCTATCTGTCATTAAAAAATGAAGAGAAAGTAGATGGGCAGATAAAGGAGGTAACTGGAACTGACTTTGATTTCCAATCAGCAAAGTTACTTTCTAAGATATTTGAAAGCCAAGAATCAGAGTTACTTAATTTTGATGGCTTGGATCATCCCTTTTTATTAGATGAGGTAAGCTTAGAAAAGACACAAGCCACTTTATCTCTTGATGATTTGAGTTTACGAGTAAAAACAGACCGTCCTTCTTTAGTTATTTTTACAGCTAATTTTAAAGGAGTTGATATTTTAGAACAAGAAAGTCATAAATCAATTACCTTTGAAAGTCAAGTTGCACCAGGAGCGGAGAGTAATCCAGAATTAGGAGATATTTCTCTAAAGGCTGGAGAAAAATATCAATCGAGAACAATCTATCAAGTAAAAATAGGAGAATAAGAGTGAATACAGAGAAACAGTCAGATCTTTTAAAGTTAAAAGAGAAGTTTATTCAACTTTTTGGAGAAGGGGGGCAAATTTCTTATTATTTTAGTCCAGGTCGTGTCAATTTAATCGGTGAGCATACAGATTATAATGGAGGTTATGTTTTCCCGGCAAGTATTACAATTGGGACAACTGGCCTCGCACGCTTGAGAGAGGATACAAAGATTCGCCTTTATTCAACGAACTTCTCAGATCAAGGGGTTTATGACTTTGATCTTTCAGAGATAAACTCTAAAGAAGAAGGAGCTTGGGTTAATTATGTTAAGGGAATGCTTGTTATGTTAAAAGAAGCAGGTTGGTTAATTAATCAAGGATTTGAACTTCTTGTAGAAGGTAAAATCCCAACTGCCTCAGGCTTGTCATCATCAGCGTCTCTAGAGCTTTTGTCAGCGGTTGTCTTAGATGATTTATTTTCTTTGAATCTCTCACGTTTGGAGCTTGTGAAGTTGGGGCAAAAGGTAGAAAATGACTTTATTAATGTTAACTCAGGAATTTTAGATCAGTTTGCGATTGGATTTGGAGAAGAAAATAAAGCAATCTTACTTGACTGTAATAACTTAGAATATGAGATGATTCCTTGTGAACTTGGGGATTATAAGATTGTGATTATGAATACTAAAAAATCTCGAGCCTTGACAGAATCAAAGTATAATGAGCGCTTTTCTGAAACAAGAAAAGCTCTCAAGAGATTACAAGAAAAGTTAGATATTCAAACTTTAGCAGAACTATCAAATGAAGTCTTTGATCAAAATATGAGCTTACTCAAAGATGAAACATTAATTAAGCGAGCAAGACATGCTGTCTATGAGAATAATAGAACAAAATTAGCGAAGGAAGCCTTTGTTTCAGGAGATTTAAAAGCCTTTGGACAGATGCTCAATGATTCTCATACTTCTTTGAAAGAAGATTATGAGGTAACAGGTTTGGAGTTAGATACATTAGTTGAACAGGCACAAGCTCAAGATAAAGTTTTAGGAGCACGAATGACGGGAGCGGGATTTGGTGGCTGCGCGATAGCTTTAGTTTCTTCAGACTCTATTGACAGCTTTATAAAAAATGTAGGTCAGGCTTATGAAAAAGTAGTCGGCTATCCTGCAGAATTTTATCTGGCTGAAATAGGTGCTGGAGCAAGAAAATTAGAAATGAAATAAATTAATATGAATAAAAATCAGGTCATTCAAAGCTTTATAGAACTTGCCTTAAAAAATCAGCGAATTCAAATAGAGGATGTCATTTACCATCGGAATCAACTTTTGCATTTTTTAGGACTTACAAGTTTTACAGAAGTCGAGGCGATTTCTGATTTAGAAACTCAAGACTTGGTTTCTGAATTATTAGACATTGCGCGTGGAACAGGTAGATTAACTGACGAGAATTTTGAAGGCTATCAAGCAGCTTTGATGGACTTTATTTGCCCCTTACCTTCACGGCTTAATCAGATATTTTGGGAAAAGTATAAGACATCGGCTCATCAGGCGACAGACTATTTTTATCAGCTGGCAATAGAAGTTGATCAGGTAAAGCAGACTGCGATATCAAAAAATATTCACTTCATTTATGAAAGCTCTTATGCTGATTTAGAGATTACCATCAATCTCTCAAAGCCAGAAAAAGACCCCAAAGTAATTGCATCTGAAAAGCTACTTCCGGCTTCTAACTATCCTTCCTGTGTCTTATGTACAGAAAATGAAGGCTTATATGGCGGAGGAAAGAAGGCAGCACGATCAAATCATCGCTTGATTCGTCTTTCGTTAAATAATGAGGATTGGGCTTTTCAATATTCTCCCTATGCTTATTATAATGAACATTCTATCCTCCTTCATAAATATCATCAACCGATGAAAATTAATCAAAGGACTTTTAAAAATTTACTTGATTTTTTAGATATATTTCCGCATTATATGATTGGTTCTAATGCAGATTTGCCAATTGTTGGAGGCTCAATCTTATCTCACGATCATTATCAGGCAGGACGTCATGACTTTCCAATGGCGAAGGCAAGAAATAGAAAATCCTTTGATTTGCTTGGCTTTCCAGAAGTAAAATCAAATATTGTAGATTGGCCAATGTCTGTCTTCCGCTTGACTTCATCTGATAAGTCACAGCTCCTAGCAGCTGCAAATAAAATCCATGAAAAGTGGAAACTATATAATGACGAAAGCTTAGAGATTCGAGCTAAAGGTATGGATGGGACAGAACATCATACTATCACACCGATTGCACGTAAGTCTGGAATTAACTATGAGTTGGACTTAGTTTTAAGAGATAATAATGTGAGTGATACTTATCCTGATGGTATTTTCCACCCCCATCCAAACTTGCATCATATTAAAAAAGAAAATATTGGCCTGATAGAAGTTATGGGACTTGCTATTCTACCTGCTCGTTTAGAAAAAGAGCTGGCTGAGGTCGAAAAATTTTTATTAAAGGAAGAGCATAAAATGGCTGCAATACATCAAGCTTGGGCTGAAGACTTAGCAAAAACTCAAGAATTTACAGCTGAAAATGTTAGAGAAAAATTGAGACAAGCAGTAGGTTCTGTTTTTTTACAAGTCTTAGAGGATGCAGGGACATTTAAAAATAATAAGTCTGGACAAATTTCTTTTCAAAAATTTATTGATTTTATCAATGATAGTAAAGCTTAGAGAGACTTGACTTTAAATTTACAAGAAAAAATATTTCTTTTTATATGGAAATATTTTTTTATTAAGTTATAATAAATAAAATAGAAAAATAAAAGGAGTGTACAGGTGAAGGCAAAATATCAAGAAATTGCAGATGAAATCCGACAAAAAATCCAATCTCAAGAATATTTAGTAGATGCTGCAATTCCTACAGAATCTCAACTACAAAAGATTTACTCAGTAAGCCGTCACACGGTACGTGCAGCAGTAGATGTATTAGTAAATGAAGGAGTTTTACGTAAAGAAAAAGGCTCAGGAACTTATGTTAATGCTTTAACTATAAAAAAAACAAATCATAAAACAATTGGTGTAATTACAACTTATATGTCAGATTATATTTTTCCTTCTATTATTCGTGGAATAGAACAAGAATTGAGTAAAAAAGGATATTCTCTACTTTTAGCAAGCACGAATAATGATTATCTACGAGAAAAAAAGAGCCTTGAGAAAATGATAGACTTTGGAGTGGACGGCTTAATTGTAGAGCCAACTCGTAGCAATCTTTATAACCCTAACTTAGCCATTTATGTAAATCTAAAAGAGCAGAATATTCCTATGGTTATGATCAATGCTGTCTATGAAGAACTTGATATTCCCTATATTTGTTTTGATGATCAAGAGGTAGGTTATCAGGCGACAGATTATTTAATTAAGAAAAATCATCAGAATATTTTATTGATTACAAAGATTGATGACTTACAAGGAAAGTATCGGATGAAAGGATTTATGAAAGCTTGTGAGAAAAATAATATCTGGATTTCATCAAGTAATATCTTAACTTATACGACAGAAACATCAAATTTAATCATTGACCAAGCTCTTGCTCAACTAGAAAAAAATCCAGAAATTAGTGCAATTTTTTGCTACAATGATCAGATTGCAAATGTACTTTGTCAAAAACTTTTTGAGAAAAAATATCGTGTACCTGATGATTACTCGATTATTTCAGTTGATAATTCAAATCTTAGTCAGATGGGAGGGATGTCAATCACCAGCCTTGCACATCCTAAAGAAGAGCTAGGGATTGGTGCAGCAAACTGGATTATTAATGCAATTGAAAAAAATATAATTGGAGAAAATATTAATTACCAGCCTCAGCTTATAGAACGCTCATCTGTAAAAGAAATTTAAAAGTCAGTCTTAGATTGACTTTTTATTTTATATAAATTAATACGGACATTTTCAAAAAAATAGAAGTTTTTTCTTGACAGGTACGTACCTTTATGTTAAACTATTCTTGTAAGCGGTTTAAAATGAGGCAGAGGTAAGTATGAAAAAAGAAGAAATTATTTTAAGTTTAAAAAACAATCAAACATTTCTGGGGATTGAATTAGGGTCTACTCGGATTAAATCTGTCTTGATTGGTTCAGATTTTAAAACAATCGCCACAGGAAGTTATGAGTGGGAAAATAAACTGGAAAATGGTTTTTGGACTTATTCTTTAGAGGATGTCTGGACAGGTTTACAGATGAGCTATCGTCAGTTGAAAGAAGAGCTTCAAGAAAAATATTCCTTTCTTTTAGAAAGTGTCGGATCAATTGGCTTTAGTGCGATGATGCATGGCTATATGGTATTTGATAAGTCAGATGAACTTCTCGTTCCTTTTAGGACTTGGCGTAATGCGACAACGTCAGAAGCAGCTGAAAAATTGACCCAACTCTTTCAATATAATATTCCAGAACGTTGGAGTATTGCTCATCTTTATCAGGCAATGCTAGATCAGGAAGAACATATTTCTCAGATTAGTTACTTGACAACTCTAGCAGGTTATGTTCATTGGCAACTTACAGGAGAGAAGTCTCTAGGGATTGGTGATGCCTCAGGTATGTTCCCCATCGATATTGAAAGTAAGCACTATGATAAAGAAATGCTTCGCTTATTTAAAAAAGAGATGGGAAATTCTATTTCTTTAGAAAATATTCTACCAAAAGTTCTTCTTGCAGGTGAAAATGCAGGAAACTTAACAGAATTTGGAGCGAAACTTTTAGACCCAATTGGTGATTTGAAAGCAGGAATTCCACTTTGCCCTGCCGAAGGTGATGCTGGGACGGGGATGATTGCAACAAATAGTATAGATCCTCGTACAGGTAATATCTCAGTTGGTACTTCAGCTTTCGCTATGCTTGTAATGGATAAAAAGTTAAAAAATGTTTATCCAGAAATAGATTTAGTGACGACACCTTTAGGTGATTTGGTAGCTATGGTTCATGTTAATAACTGTTCTTCAGATATTAATGCCTGGATAAAAATCTTTGAGGAGTATACACAAGCTTTAGGAATTGAAAAAGATAGAGGAGAAATTTTCTCTCTTCTCTTTGAAAAAGCTTTGGAAGCAGATAAGGACAGTGGTAACTTACTTTCTTATGGCTATCTCTCAGGTGAAAATATTACGAAAATTAGTGAAGGACGTCCTTTATTTGTCAGGCAAGCAAACAGTAATTTTAATCTGGCAAACTTTATGTACGTACATATTGCAACAGCCTTTGCAGCTGTTCGTATAGGGATGGATATCCTCAAGAAAGAAAATGTTGAAATCGAGAGTTTGATTGGTCATGGAGGTTTGTTTACAACTCCGGAAGTGGGACAAAAAATACTTTCTTCAGCTTTAGAAATCCCAATAACAGTTATGGATACAGCCTCTGAAGGTGGAGCTTGGGGAATGGCAGTATTAGCGGCCTTTCAAGTAAGTGGAGAGAGTAATCTTCAAGATTTCTTAAAGAAAAAAGTATTTAATGAAATTAGAACTTTAACAATTCATGCAACACAAGAGGAAATGGAAGGTTATGCTTTATTTGCTCAACGTTATGTAAATGGATTGGAAATTGAATCTAAAGCAGTTGAGGTATGGAAAGAGGAATAATTAATGCTAGAGCAATTAAAAGAAGAGGTTTTACAAGCAAATTTAGAATTACCAAAACATGGACTTGTAAAATTTACCTGGGGAAATGTCTCAGCCTTTGATCCAGAGACAGGTTACTTTGTGATTAAGCCAAGTGGTGTAAGTTATGATGATATGAAAGCTTCAGATATGGTCGTGGTTGACTTGGATAATAATATTATTGAAGGGGATTATAATCCCTCATCAGATACTCCAAGTCATGCAGTTCTTTATAAAAATTATCCAGAGTTAGGAGCGATTGTTCATACGCACTCGACTTGGGCGACTGCTTGGGCAGGCTCAGGTGTGGACGTTGTGGCAATGAATACAACTCATGCAGATACCTTTTATGGTCCAGTTCCTTGTACACGCTACCTTACTCAAGAAGAAATTGATGCAGGATATGAGCATGAAACAGGAAAGCTGGTCGTTGAAACTTTTAAGGAACGTGAGATTGGAATTTTGGATGTCCCTGCTGTTCTTCTTCATGGTCATGGACCCTTTACTTGGGGCAAGGATATGAAATCAGCAATCTATCATGCTGTTGTTCTTGAAGAAGTTTGTAAAATGAATATCCTCTCTCGACAAATCAATAGCTATGCAACAGAGTTACCTCAATCAGTACTAGATAAGCATTATCTTAGAAAGCATGGAGAAGATGCTTACTATGGACAAAAAGAAAAGTAAAAGGAGATTATAAATGTTAGAAAAAGAATTTTGGTTTGTAACAGGTTCACAAAATCTTTATGGCCCTGAAACATTAGCTGAAGTTGAGAAAAACTCTCGACTTATTGTGGATAAAATGAATGCATCAGATTCACTTCCTTATCCTATTGTATTTAAAACGATTGCTGTTAGTGCTGAAACAATTACTGAGGCATTAAAAGAGGCAAGTTTTAACGATAAGGTAGCTGGAGTAGTTACTTGGATGCATACCTTTTCACCAGCAAAAAACTGGATTCGTGGAACACAGCTTTTAACAAAGCCATTACTTCATTTAGCCACTCAATTTTTAGATCATATTCCTTATGATACGATTGACTTTAATTATATGAATACGAATCAATCTGCACATGGAGATCGTGAATATGCATTTATTAATGCCCGATTAAAGAAAAATAATAAAATTATTTTTGGTCATTGGGAAGATGAGGAAGTTCAAAAAGAAGTTGGGAAATGGATGGATGTTGCAGTAGCTTATACAGAATCTTATAAGTTAAAAGTAGTGTCCTTTGCAGATAAGATGCGCCATGTTGCAGTGACAGATGGTGATAAGATTGAAGCTCAAATTAAGTTTGGCTGGACCGTAGATTACTGGGGAGTTGGCGATTTATTAAAGTATGTAAATGAAGTGACAGAAGCTGAAATTGATCAGCTGTATACAGACTTACAAGATAAGTATGACTTTGTTATTGGACAAAATAGTTCAGAAAAATTTGAACATAATGTAAAGTACCAGCTTCGTGAGTATTTTGGAATTAAGAGATTTATGGATGATAAAGGCTACACTGCATTTACCACAAACTTTGAAGATTTAGAAGGTCTAGAGCAATTACCAGGATTAGCTGCTCAAATGCTGATGGCTGAAGGTTATGGATTTGCCGGTGAAGGAGATTGGAAAACAGCAGCTTTAACTCGTCTTTTCAAGATTATGGCTCATAATGAAGATACAATTTTCATGGAAGACTACACCTTAGACTTGCGTAAGGGTCATGAAGCAATCTTAGGCTCTCATATGCTTGAGGTAGATCCATCAATTAGCTCAGATAAGCCACGTGTAGAGGTTCATCCTTTAGGTATTGGTGGAAAAGAGGATCCAGCCCGTCTTGTCTTTACAGGTAAAGTAGCTGAAGGAGTTAACTTTACAATGGCAGATTATGGTGACGAATTCAGATTGATTTCTTATGAAGTATCAGGAAATAAACCTGAAGCTGAAACACCATTCTTACCTGTTGCAAAACAACTTTGGACACCTAAAATGGGATTGAAAGAAGGAGCACAAGCATGGATGAGAGCAGGTGGTGGACATCATACCGTTCTTTCGTTTAAAGTAGACACAGAACAAATTAAAGATCTATGTCAATTATTTGGATTAACGTTTATAAATTTAGACTAAGCTAAAATTTATATCAAGAAAATGAAAGCGTTTCAAATAATTAAAAGAAAATAGGAAACGTTTTCAAAAGCTTGAATGTTAAAATAGAAGAGAAGTAATTTAAAAAATAAAAGGAGGAAATTTTAAAATGAAATTTCAAAAAATAGCGAAGTCAATACTTCTGTCTATAATGGGAGTGATGCTCTTATCATTTCTAGCAGCATGTAGTAGCACAAGTCGTGGCTCATCTACTACAGAAAGTGAGTTGAAAAAAGGTGATATGATTGGTATTTCTATGCCAACAAAGGCTGATCAGCGTTGGAATGTTGATGGTAATAACCTAGTCTCAAGTCTAGAGGAAGCAGGTTTTGAAACAAAACTTTCTTATGCAAATAACAGCACTTCTCAGCAATCTAACGATATCAATAACTTAGTTTCAGCTGGAGCAAAAGCAATCATTGTTGCTGCTGTCGATGGAACAGCAGTTGGTCCAGCGGTTGAGCAGGCAAAGGAGCAAGGAATTATTGTTATTGCTTATGACCGTTTAGTTATGAATACAGATGCTGTAGATTATTATGTTACATTTGACCTTGAACGTACAGGAATTCTTGAAGCTAATACAATTATTGAAAGACTCGATCTTGAAAATGGTGGTGGTAAAGATACTCCTTATAACATTGCACTCTTTGCGGGTTCTGATGATGATAATAATGCCCCTTATTTCTTTAAAGGAGCTTGGGATTTGCTTCAACCTTATTTTGAGTCAGGACAATTAGTTGATCCGTCAGGATTAGTAACAAAGGATACAACTGTTGAAGATTGGAAGAAAATTTCAGTTCATGCTTGGGATCAAAGTCAGGCTCAAAAACAAATGGATGCTTTCATGACAAAACTTGGTGATCAACCTCTTGCAGCTGTTCTTTCACCTTATGATGCAATTTCATTAGGTGTTATGAAATCAATCAAGAGTGCACGTCCTGATATGACACCAACTATTGTATTTAGTTCTGAAAAAGAAAATAAATCAGCTTGGCCTATTATTACAGGACAAGATGGAATGGACATTGCAATTACAAATATTTATTATGGTGCACAAGAACAAACAGTTTTCAAAAACATTGCCTTACTTTCAAAGCAAACAACAACAATTTTATCAGATTTAGTTGATGGTAAAACGCCTGAATCTAAAGAAGAACCTATGAACAATGGTAATGTAGATGTTCCAACTTGGTTACTAGAATCAGATGAGTTGGTAAAAGAACCAACAGGAGATCAAAAAGATTTACATTTTGTAGTTGAAGCAGGCTTTATTACAGAAGAGCAGTATAAAAAAGATATTGCAGCTCCAATTATTGAATAAATAGTTATTAACTGGCGGCTTTACTTTTATAAACTGTAAAGTCGTCATCATTTTTATAGGAGGATAATATGACAGATTCTGAAAAAATACTGCAGATGCAAAATATTACAAAAACTTTTGGTCCAGTAAAAGCTTTGACAGATGTAAATTTGGATATTACAAGAGGTGAAATTCATGGTATTTGTGGAGAAAATGGGGCTGGAAAGTCAACATTGATGAATGTTTTATCAGGAGTTTATCCTCATGGAACATATTCTGGTCAAATTTTATATAACGGAAAAGAATGTAAATTTAAAAAGATTAATGATTCTGAAGAACAAGGGATTGTTGTTATTCAACAAGAACTTGCATTAAGCCCTTTTCTTTCCATTGCTGAGAATATTTATCTAGGTAATGAAAGACAGAAAAATGGGGTGATAGACTGGGAGAAAACACATGCAGATGCAGTGAAAGTGATGGAACAAGTTGGACTTCCTGAAAATCCTGAGACAAAAATTAAGGATATCGGTGTAGGAAAACAGCAGCTTGTGGAAATTGCAAAAGCTCTATCTAAGGATGTTAAACTTTTGGTTTTAGATGAACCAACAGCTGCATTAAATGATGCTGATTCGGCTCATTTACTTCAAATACTTAGAGATTTACGTGATCAAAAAGGAGTGACTTCTGTTATTATTTCGCATAAATTAAATGAAATTGCTGCAATTACTGATAGGGTTACAATTATTCGAGATGGTTCAACTGTTGGCTGGTTGGAAAACTCTAAGGAGAATCCACTTGACCAAGATGAATTAATCCATAAGATGGTAGGGCGAGAATTGACAAATCTTTATCCTAATCATACTTCTAATATTGGAGAAGAGGTTTTCCGTTTAGAAGATTGGACGTTATACCATCCTTTAGATCAAGAACGTAAAGTTATTGATTCAGCTAATATTTATTCTAGAAAAGGTGAAATTGTAGGCTTAGCTGGATTAATGGGGGCTGGACGAACAGAGTTGGCAATGAGCTTTTTTGGAAAGACTTATGGTTCAGGAGCGGAAGGTAAAGTTTATGTTCATGGAAAAGAAACAGATACTTCAACTGTAAAAAAAGCAATTAATGCAGGCTTGGCTTATGCGACAGAAGATCGTAAAGTGTACGGCCTTAATTTATTACAAAATATTCGAGAAAATATTTCATTTGCCTCTCTTCAAAAGCATTCTAAAAGAGGAGTTATGGATAATAATATTGAACGTATTGTTGGTGAACAGTATCGTAATGATTTTCATATAAAAACTCCTGATATTGAAGAGAAAGTTTCTAATTTATCTGGTGGAAATCAGCAAAAAGTTGTATTGGCAAAATGGGTTGTTTCAAATCCAGATATTCTTATTCTAGATGAACCAACACGTGGTATTGATGTTGGAGCAAAATATGAAATCTATGAAATTATTAATCAGTTATCAGATGAAGGAAAATCTATTATTGTTATTTCATCAGAACTTCCTGAATTAATAGGTATCTGTGATCGTATTTATACGGTGAGTCAGGGTGTCATTACAGATGATGTTCCAAAAGAGAAATTTACACAAGAGTATCTCATGAAAGGGATGACTCAAGAAAAAGAAAATAAGTAAAATAGAAACTTCAAAAATGAAGTTACGGAGGAATAATGAACTCAGAAACGGTAAAATCTCAAAGTGAGGAAATGGTAAAAGAAAAGGGCTTATTTTCCTTGCTTACATCAAATGCTCGACAATATGGTATTGTAGGAGCACTTGTCGTTATTATTGTTGTATTTCAAATCTTAACAAAAGGTCTATTACTTCAACCTAATACGGTTGTTCAGCTCATTCAGCAAAATGCATATGTTGTTATTTTAGCAGTTGGAATGGTCATGGTTATTATTGCTACACACATTGATTTGTCGGTAGGTTCACTTGTTGGATTTATAGGAGGTTGTGTTGCCTTACTTATGCAAGATATGCAATTAAATTGGTTTCTTGCAATTTTAGCTGGGATTATTGTAGGTTTATTAATAGGTGTTTGGCAAGGGTTTTGGGTTGCTTTTGTTGGGATTCCAGGCTTTATAACGACTCTAGCAGGCATGTTAATATTTCGTGGTCTTGCGACAACAATGATTAATGCATCTATCCCAGTAAATAATTCAACATTTAATGGAATTGCAGCGAATTTTGTTCCTAATATTTTAGGATTTTGGGGCCCATTTGATGGACTGACAATTGTTGTAGGTATACTTTCGATTTTAGCATTTACTTGGGCACAGCTAAACAAACGTAAAAAAGCAGTAAAAGTAGGATTAGAGGCTGAGTCTAAAAAGATTACTTATATTAAAATTATAATTGCAGTACTTGTAATTGCAGCCTTAACTCTTGAAATTGCCTTATCAGGGAATGCAACTCAAGGTGGAATTCCTATAATGTTAGTCATTGTTGCAATACTTGTTTTAATTTATAATTTTATATTAACTCGTACAGTATTTGGGCGTCATGTTTATGCGGTAGGTGGAAATCGTCGAGCAGCAGAGCTTTCAGGAATTAATACAAAACGTGTTGACTTCTTTCTTTATGTACATATGGGCTTTCTTTCAGCGATTGCAGCGATTGCGATGCTTTCACGTCTTAGTTCAGCTTCAGCTTCAACAGGTACTTCATTTGAGTTAGATGCGATTGCTTCTTGTTTTGTTGGTGGTACAGCTGTAACAGGTGGTATTGGTACGGTACCTGGAGTTGTGATTGGTGCTACGGTAATGGGTGTCATTAATCAAGGACTTTCTATTATGGGGGTTGATTCAGCTCTAATTCAAACGATTAAAGGCTTAGTTTTACTTTTGGCTGTTGCTGTGGATATTTATTCGAAACGTAGAAAATAAAAGGAGAGAAAATGGAAATGACAGATAAAGCAAAATCACGCCTGTATGCGTTGACGTCAATTGCTTGTGGTGTATGGCTTATTCAAGCAGTTATGAAGGCAGTTGAGCAGGGACAATTCTGGTCATATTTAAATCTAATTTTCTATTTTTCAATGTTAATTGTTATCTCCTATACTTCTTATTCAGCTTATGAACTTTGGAAACTTGAAAAAAAGAGTGAAAAAAAATAGAATAATATTTAAACTGTTCTCCTTTTTACGAGTATTTATAAAGTAGATTATCTTTAAAAATATCAAAACTTCCAGTTTATATTATAAAGATAAAAAGATACTATATTTACCTTAATACAATGAAAAAACTCTCATATAATGAGAGTTTTATTTTTTATAAAATAGGTTGAAAAGCAATATTTCCAATTTATAAAAACAGAAATTTACAAGATTTTATATCTTGAAAACGCTATTATAGTATGAGAGAGTTTGAAAGTTCACTAAGGATTAAAAAACTTTCTTTTGGATTAAGTATTCGCTGTTCGTCTTTAGTATCTTGGATATTTTTTCCTTCTGGATTAATAATCCACTCTTTTTGTTTCTGATTTCGAAACTCTTTTGGACTTTGACCATAACGCTTTTCAAAAGCCTTGTTAAAAGTTCTGATGTCAGAAAATCCTGAAAGATTTGTGACATTGAGTAAGTTTTCACTGGTACTTAAAAGTAAGTGTTGACCACGTTCACAACGAAGGCTATCAAGATATTTTTGAAAAGAAATACCAAAGTTATTCTTAAAAAAATGACTAAAGTAAGTGGTTGAAAATCCTTCTTGCTCAGCTAATTGTTTGAGAGAAATTCCGTCAACAAAATTTTCTTGAATGGTTGTTGCGATACGTTGAATTCTTTTTTGTAAGTCGAATAATTTATTTTGCTGTGAACTGTTGAGTTGCTCAAACTTTATAAAATTTGTGAGCTCATGAAAGATAAGATAGCTGTGTCCTATTGTTAAGAGTTCTTGCTTTCCTGAAGAATCAAAGTAGCTTTTGGCAGCACGTAGAAGATGAGAAAAAAGAGCATCTGAATGTTCAAGTGTAAAAGGCTGGCTATTAAATAATAAAGAGTCTAAAGCAGGATAGGTTGAAGCAAAAGTTGGGATTTTTATCTGCATAATTAAAAGCCTAATTGACGATTTTGAGATAAATTCGTGAGTTTGGCAGCTATTAAAAATCATCATCTGTCCTTGACGTAAAGAAAAGTTTGCCTGTTGTGTATTGACTTGTCCTTCACCAGAGATGACATAGATAATTTCTGTGTCAAAGTGAAGGTGGGGCTGTCGATAGCGTATATCATTGATGAGAAACTGTAGTCCGTTGACATGACTATGTTCTACTTTTTCAAATTCATTTTTCATGTTTTTAACCTCTAAAAGCATTATAGCATAAGCTTTAGAGTTAAAGAAATTTGCTACATAAAATAAAATTAATAAGGAGGAGTCAAAATGACTTATTTTGATAATATTGCAAAAATTGAATACGAGGGGACAGGAAGTAAAAATATGTTTGCTTTTCGTCACTATAACCCTGAAGAAATAGTGATGGGTAAGAGTATGAAAGAACATCTTCGTTTTGGATTGGCTTATTGGCATTCTATTACAATGGATGGAGGAGACCCATTTGGTGCTGCTACGATGGAACGTCCTTGGGACCTTGAGGGTGGAACTGAGATGGAAATTGCTCATCGACGTGTAGATGCCTTCTTTGAGATTGCTGAAAAGCTAGGAGTAGATTACTACTGTTTCCATGATGTGGATGTTGCTCCTGCAGGTAGCTCACTCAAAGAGTTTTATGCAAATCTTGATGAAATTACAGACCATCTTCTTGAAAAACAAAAAGAGACTGGAATTAAACTTCTTTGGAATACAGCGAATATGTTTACACATCCACGTTATATGAATGGTGCATCAACATCAAATCGTGCTGAAGTTTTTGCTTATGGAGCAGCTCAAGTTAAAAAAGCACTTGAACTTTCAAAAAAACTTGGAGGAGAAAATTATGTCTTCTGGGGGGGACGTGAAGGTTATGAGTCACTCTTGAATACAGATATGAAACTTGAGCTCGATCATATGGCTAAATTCTTCCATATGGCAATTGATTATGCAAAGTCTATCGATCACCTTCCAGTATTTCTAATCGAACCAAAACCAAAAGAACCAATGAAGCATCAATATGATTTTGATTCAGCAACTGCAATGGCCTTTTTACAAAAATATGATCTCGATAAGTACTTTAAGTTAAACTTAGAGACAAATCATGCTTGGCTAGCAGGACATACTTTTGAGCATGAACTTGCAACTGCTCGAGCATTTGATGCTTTAGGATCAGTAGATGCCAATCAAGGAGATTATTTACTAGGCTGGGATACTGATGAGTTTCCAACGATGGTATTAGATATTACTCTTGCAATGCATCAAATTCTTTTAAATGGTGGTCTTGGAAAAGGTGGGATAAACTTTGATG
Organism: Lactovum sp.; assembly: GCA_047974165.1. GTDB lineage: Bacteria > Bacillota > Bacilli > Lactobacillales > Streptococcaceae > Lactovum. Next base: position 9,449 of record JBKECB010000070.1, on the reverse strand, counting down.
CTAAACTTCGACGTACTTCATTTAAAGCGGAAGATTTGATTTTGGGACATATTGCAGGAATGGATACTTATGCACGTGCCTTAAAAGGTGCAGCAGCTATCATTGAAAATAACTATCTTTCAGATATCGTTGAAAAACGCTATGAGAGTTATCAAAAGACAGAAGTGGGTCAATCCATTGAAAATGGAACGGCAACTCTTGAAACATTAGCAGCTTACGCTCTTGAACATGGTGAGGAAATCGAACTTGATTCTGCACATTTAGAGTATGTGAAGTCTTTGTTGAATGACTATTTAGTTTAATAAATCAAAAATTGGATAGTCTTCTATCCAATTTATTTTAAGTAAAGGAGAAAACATAATGGTGTATGTATTAGGGATTGACTTGGGGACATCAAGCTTAAAGGGAGTTCTAATGAATGAAAAAGGTGAGCTTTTGATGACAAAATCTGCTGAGTATGGGATTGATAGTCCTGAGCAAGGCTATTCAGAGCAGCGTCCAGAATACTGGACGTTAGCCTTAGAAAAGGTATTGACAAGTTTATCTATTGAAATGGAAGATTTTGGAAATCAATTAAGGGGAATTAGTTTTTCTGGGCAGATGCATTCCTTAGTTGTTTTAGATAAAGAAAATCAGCCAGCGTATCCTGCTATCCTTTGGAATGATGTACGGACGAGTGAGCAGTGCCAAGAAATTACAGAAAGGCTTGGAAGTTCCTTGTTAGAAATTACAAAAAATATTGCCTTAGAAGGCTTCACACTTCCTAAGATACTTTGGCTACAAGAACAAGAGCCAGAAGTCTGGGCGTCTGTAAAAAAAATAATGCTCCCAAAAGATTACCTTTCTTTTTACTTGACAGGAAATATTTGTAGTGATTACTCGGACGCTGCAGGTACCTTGCTTTTAGATGTTGAGAATAAAGTCTGGTCGAAAGAGATTGCTGAGGTATTTAATATTGACCTATCACTACTTCCAGAGCTTGTTGAGTCAACCGGTCAGGTTGGGATTTTAAAAGATGAGCTTAAAGAACGTTTTAAAATAAGTCAAGAAGTAAAAGTATTTGCAGGTGCGGCGGATAACGCAGCAGCAGCGCTAGCTTCAGGACTTATTGATGAGGAAGTTGCATTAATTTCTATGGGAACTTCAGGGGTGGTGTCAAGTTATGAACCTAAGTTAGCAGATTATAAGGGAAAACTTCACTTTTTTAACCATGCAATAGCAGATGTTTATTACTCTATGGGAGTGACTTTAGCAGCTGGAAATTCATTAAATTGGTTTAAAGAAACTTTTGGAAAAGGTTTGACATTCGAAGAACTTTTGGCAGATATTTATAAAGTGGAAATTGGATCAGAAGGCTTGCTTTTCACTCCTTATATTGTTGGTGAACGTACTCCGTATTTTGACTCTCAAATCCGTGGTGCTTTCTTAGGGATTTCTTCTCAGCATGAGATGAAACATTTTGCCCGAAGTGTGTTAGAGGGAATCCAGTTTAGCTTACGTGACAGCAAGGATATCATGGAATCTACAAAAAATAAGAACTTTAAGAAGTTAATTTCTGTAGGAGGTGGTGCTCAAAACCCAGATATCTTACAGATGCAGGCAGATATTTTTAACTGTGAGATGTCGCGTTTAACTGTTGAGCAGGGACCAGGATTAGGAGCTTGTATGATTGCAGCTTATGGTTTGGGTCTTGGAAGCTTAGAAGAAATTAGCTCAAACTTTGTACACTATAAAGAAGTGAACTTTTCTCCTAAGGCTGAAAATGTAGAGAAGTATGAGAAGGTCTATCAAATATGGAAGAAAAGTTATGCGGCAACAAAAGAAATTAGCCATCAAATACTCGACTTAATAAAATAAAAATATACTATAAATTGCTATCTTTTAATGAAAAACTAACATTTTTGCGAAAATTTCTAATTTTTCTGACAATTTAATTGATTAAAAACAAATTCTATGTTAAAATACAATTAACTAAGAATATAAAAAAAGAATAGAAATGAGTATAAAATGGCAACTTTACTTGAAAAAACGCGTCAGATTACCGCCATTTTGCAAGATGACACAACAGATCTTTCAGCGACTCACCCTTATACAGAGGTGTGTCAACGCTTGTCAGAGATTATTGCTTCAAATGTTTGTGTCATTGATACAAAAGGAAAACTATTGGGATACGACCTCCCTTTTAATGCAAAAAATGAACGTGTAGAATCGTATTTTGAGCAAGGGCAACTTCCAGCTGATTACATAAAAAAAGCAGTCCGTATTTATGATCGAGTTGTAAATGTTGGTGTGGATGATCCTCTCTCTTTATACCCAACAGAGGTTCGAGATGAGTTTCCAGATGGCATGACATCGCTTTCTCTGATTTATGGTTCAGGAATGCGTCTAGGTATTTTAGTTTTATGGAGAGATAAGGGTGAGTTTTCAGATGATGATTTAATTCTTATGGAGCTTGCGGCCTCTGTCATGGGAGCACAACTTTCACATAAGCAAGTAGAACGTATTGAGGAGCGTATTCGTAATGAAGCAGCTTTAAATATGGCAATGAACACCTTGTCTTATTCAGAATTAAAGGCTATCCAGGCAATTCTAAAGGAGCTGGGTGGAACAGAAGGGCAACTAACTGCCTCAGTCGTTGCAGATAAGATTGGTATCACACGGTCTGTGATTGTCAATGCTCTGCGTAAGTTAGAGTCAGCTGGAATTATCGAGTCACGCTCACTCGGAATGAAAGGAACTTACCTCCGAGTGGTAAATGAAGGGATTTATGATAAACTGGCAGGTTATTTACATTAAAAATATTAAACGGCTTAAGAGCCGTTTTTATATGTAAAAATAGGAAAAAAACTGATTTTTTTGTATAATTAGAAAGAAACAAATTTTCAAGGAGAATTAATGTCAAAAATTACAAGGCAAGATGTTGAGCATGTTGCTCAACTTTCAAAGTTAAAATTTGAAGAAAATGAAATTGAAGCTTTTAGAGAGACCTTATCTAAAACAATCACAATGTTTGAAAAATTAGCAGAGGTTGATACGAATGACGTCCCTTTTACGATGAATGTGACAGAAAATATAAACTGTATGCGTGAGGATATTGCAGAAGCAGGATGGGACCGAGAAGAGTTGATGAAAAATGTACCAACAAAAGTAGAGGGATTTATCCAAGTTCCCGCAATGCTTGAATCAGGAGGTGATGCTTAATGACTTTTAATCACTATAGTATTTCAGAATTACATGATTTGCTTGTAAAAAAGGAGATTTCAGTCAAAGAGTTAACAAGCTCAACCTTTACAGATATCAAATCAAGGGAAAATCAAGTGGATGCTTTTTTAACACTGACAGAACAATCAGCTCTAGAAAAAGCAGCAGAAATTGATAAAGTTGGAGTTGAAGAAGGAAATATTTTATCAGGAATTCCGATTGCAGTGAAGGACAATATTGTTACAAAAGATATTGAAACAACTTCAGCAAGTAAGATATTAAAAGGCTGGATTCCTCCTTATGACGCGACAGTCGTGGAGAAGTTAAAGGCTACAGGCATGATTATGATAGGAAAGACTAACCTTGATGAGTTTGCGATGGGTGGCTCAGGAGAAAATTCCTCTGTGAAGGTAACTAAAAATGCTTGGGATATAACGAAAGTTCCAGGAGGCTCAAGCTCAGGTTCAGCTTCGGCAGTGGCTTCAGGACAAGTGAGATTGTCCTTGGGCTCCGATACAGGGGGATCAATTCGTCAGCCAGCTTCTTTTTCTGGTATTGTAGGTTTTAAACCAACTTATGGGCGAGTGTCACGTTTTGGCTTGATTGCTTTTGGATCATCACTGGATCAGATTGGACCTTTTAGCCAGACGGTGTTAGAAAATGCTCAGTTGATGAATGCAATTGCTGGTGGAGATGAGAGAGACAGTACAAGTATTTTTCAGAAAGTTCCTAATTTTAGCTCTAAGATTGGTCAGTCTGTCAAGGGTTTGAGAATTGGGATTGCCAAGGAGCATATGGGAGCAGGTGTTGATCCTGAAATTAAGGAACAGATTTTGGCGAATGCAGCAATTTTAGAAGCTGAAGGTGCGATTCTTGATGAAATCTCTCTCCCTCATTCGGAGTATGGAGTAGCTGTTTACTATATTATTGCAAGTTCTGAGGCAAGTTCTAATCTTCAGCGTTTTGATGGGGTACGCTTTGGTTATCGTGCAGATGAGATAAAAAACCTTGAGGACCTTTATGTGAAGTCACGCTCGGAAGGCTTTGGAGATGAAGTGAAGCGTCGAATTATGCTAGGGACTTATAGCTTATCAGCAGGTTACTATGATGCTTACTTTAAGAAAGCAGGTCAGGTTCGTAGTCTGATTATTGAGGATTTTAGGAAGGTTTTTGCAAATCATGATCTTATCCTTGGACCAACAGCGCCGACTCCAGCTTATAACTTAGGAGCTTTAAATCATGATCCTGTAACGATGTATCAAGGAGATATGTTGACAATTCCTGTGAATTTAGCAGGACTTCCTGCAATATCTGTTCCTGCAGGTTTTGTTAATAATATGCCTATTGGAATGCAGCTTATTGGTAAAATGGGTGATGAGCAGACGGTTTATCAAGCAGCTGCAGCATTTGAGTCATTGACTGACTATCATCAGAAGAAATCAAGTCTTTTTGGAAAGGAGGTAAACTGATGAATTTTGAAACTGTAATTGGACTTGAAGTCCATGTAGAGTTAAATACCAAGTCTAAGATTTTTAGTCCAGCCTCCACTAACTTTGGAGCTGAACAAAATACTTCTACTAACATTATTGACTGGGGATTGCCTGGAGTTTTACCTACTTTAAATAAGGCAGTGGTAGAGTCAGGGATTAAGGCTGCTTTATCTTTAAATATGTCTGTTCAAAAATCAATGCACTTTGATCGTAAGAATTACTTTTATCCAGATAATCCGAAGGCCTATCAGATTTCACAGTTTGATGAGCCTATAGGCTATGATGGGAGTATTGAGATTGAGTTAGAAGATGGGCAGAAAAAAGAAATTCGTATCGAGCGTGCTCATATTGAAGAAGACGCAGGGAAAAATAGTCATGGGACAGAGGGTTACAGCTATGTGGACTTAAATCGTCAAGGTGTTCCCTTGATTGAAATCGTCTCAGAGGCTGATATGAGATCGCCCGAGGAAGCTTACGCCTATCTGAGTGCTCTTCGTGAAATTATTCTTTACTCAGGGATTTCAGATGTGAAGATGGAGGAAGGCTCGATGCGTTGTGATGCTAATATCTCTTTGCGTCCTTATGGTCAAGAAGAGTTTGGTGTTAAAACAGAAATTAAAAACTTAAATTCTTTTAACTATGTGCGTAAAGGAATTGAGTTTGAAGTTGAACGTCAGGCAAAAATCTTGCGCTCTGGTGGAGAAATCCGCCAAGAAACACGTCGCTATGATGAGAAGACTGGACAGACTATTCTGATGCGTGTCAAGGAGGGAGCAAGTGATTATCGCTACTTCCCAGAGCCTGATCTACCAAGAGTGGAGATTTCAGAGGATTGGATTAAGGAAGTTGCAGCAACGCTCCCAGAGTTTGCAAAAGAACGTCGTATACGCTATGTGACAGAGTTAAGTTTATCTGACTATGATGCTCGTCAACTCACGACAAATAAGCTAACTTCAGATTTCTTTGAATCCTCGGTTGCTTTAGGAGGAGATGCAAAACTTGTAGCAAACTGGCTTCAAGGAGAAGTGGCTCAATATCTTAATGTTGAGCAAGTTTCATTAGATAAAATTAAGTTGAGTCCAGAGAATCTGACAGAAATGATCGCCTTGATCACAGATGGGACAATTTCTTCAAAAATTGCAAAAAAAGTTTTTGTAGAATTAGCTAAAAATGGAGGCTCTGCAAGAGAGTTTGTAGAAAAATCGGGACTGATACAGATTTCAGACCCAGAGCAGCTTCTCCCTATTATTCAAGAAGTTTTTGCAAAAAATGAGAAAGCTATTTTAGATTATAAGTCTGGAAATCAAAATTCAGCAAAAGCTTTGATAGGTCAACTAATGAAAGCGACAAAGGGACAAGCTAATCCTCAAGTTGCTCAACAACTTTTATACTCAGAATTAGAAAAACTTTAAAGGGACTTCCCTTGACAAGTCTTTATACAATATTTATAATAAAATTATGTCAAAAATAAATGAAAAAACAGTTGTCAAACGCGATGGACGAGTGGTGAATTGGGATTCTTTTAGAATTCAACATGCAATCTTTCGTGCTGCTATCTTTGGGAAATATCATAATAATGCTTTGTCAGCAAATATGCTTGCAAATAAGGTGACACAAGCAGTTGAACTTGCAATTTCTAAACTAAATTTTGATAAGGTTGAGATTGACAGTATTCAAAATATCGTTGTCCGTGAGCTGACTCAAAAAGATAAGGATGTTGCAGCAGCTTTTCTTGCCTATAAAGTTGAACGTGATATTGAACGAGTAAAACAATAATGGAAACAAAGACAGTCACAGAACTTGCGGGTCTTTTTGGTGTCTCACGTCAGGCGATGAACAAACGAGTTCGTGCCCTACAAGAGGATTATCTTGAAAAAAATCAAAAAGGATTTACAGTCGTTAATGAAGCAGGGGTTAGAGAACTAGAGCGTTTATATGAAAAAGTTGTGACTGCTAAGCAAGAGGTTATCGATCAGTCTATCCTATCTAGTAAACAGGATAAGACACTCTTTGCCATGCTTTCAAATCTGATGGAAGGAAAGGAAGCTGAGATTGAACGCTTGCATGGACAGATTATTACAAAAGATCAGCAACTTCAAATGTTAGGAAACCAGTTGGAAACTAAGGATAACCAACTTGAGGCTAAAGATCAACAAATCGCTCAGAAAGATAAGCAACTTAATCATCAGCTACAGCTCACAGCAGTAGCTCTTCAAGAAAGAGAACAAATTCTACTTGAGCTTAAAAAGGAAAAAAAATCTGGTTTTTTTGCAAGAATATTTAATAAATAGAAATATTTTAAAAAAAGAATAAGTACGGTTCAAAACTATCTTATTCTTTTTTTAATGAAAGAAGTCGATAATAAAGAGATATTAAGAAAATACCATAAAATGGTTAAATTCTTGTTATAATAGGAACTATTAGAAGGAGGAGAAATATGAAAATAGCATTTATTGCACATGATAAAAAGAAGGATAAACTAGTAAATTTTGCAAAGGCTTATGAGGGCGTGTTCTTAAAGCATACACTTTACTCTACAGGGACGACAGGTGGACGTATCATGAACGAAACAGACTTGACTCTTCACCGTTTTAATTCAGGACCACTTGGTGGTGATCAAGAGATTGGAGCAATGATTGCTCAAAATCAAATGGATATGGTCATCTTTTTCCGTGATCCACTGACAGCTCAGCCTCATGAACCAGATATTTCAGCTCTTCTCAGACTTTGCGATGTCTATGATGTTCCACTTGCAACAAATATGGGGACGGCTGAGATTCTTGTACGTGGAATGGATAGAGGAGACTTGCACTGGCGAGAGATTATACGTGATAAAGAAAAAGCTAACTCTTAAAAACAAACTGACATAGGGCACAAGAGGCTCAAAGTTTTGATTTCTAAACTACTCATAAGGTGTCATTTTTATGTGGTACCTTTTTAATAAGGGGCTGGACTTAAAAGAAAGAATTCTATAAAACAGGTCCAAGAATAAGTATAGTTATGCTAAAGAAATCTAAGTTGAGACAGTCAGAAATACAAAGGAAGACCTTCGACAAGAAAATGAGAAATATCGTTGGATCATAATAGGTTTGATCGCTTTTCTGTCTTTAAAGAAAGAGACGTGCTTCATTTCTGAAAATTATACATATGATTTGATAAGGAGAAATCTGACTTTATTGAGAAATTAGATTTTTTTGATCAACAGCAATTTTAAAAAATATCGCATAATTCTGACTTTTCTTAAAAGATATCATATTTTGAGAAGCTAGCCTGAAAAGTAGAGTTTTTAGAGGAACTCTTATTTAGCTTTTAAAAAGTTTTTAAGTTTTAAAATATCGTCAGACATTGAGTTGACAGCCTTTAAATAATTGCAGAATTCATAGAACTTTTCACATTGTTCTTCACTTTCTATGTGGTTTTCTATTTCTTGTGATGGACTCCTTATTTTGAAGTACCTCGTTTTAGAACGTCAGATGTTATCTTTGTATTAAAAAGTAGTGGATCTTTTTCTTCGAGATAAAGATTTAAAATATTTTGAAATTCTGGTATAGAAATGTTAATGTTTTCAAGAAGCTTAAAGAAGTGATGAGTCGAGACGATTGTTTTTTATTTTTAAAATTGAAGAAATGTACAGTTGAGTATAGAGAAAATGGATTTCTTTTATATTTAAAAGTCACGCCAGTAAATATAGTAAAGAAAATTTTTTCTTTGACAGTTATACAATTTTTAATTATGGCAATGCAAACTTTATTATTACCAGCTTTAGTTTTAATTTTAAGCTTGAGCTTGTTTGTATTGGTTGGCTTAGGATTTGTAATTAGTATATTTGCTAAAAATATAAAGAATACAATAACAATAAGTAATTTGTTAACTCTTATTTTAACTTTTTTAGGAGGAGAGTTCTTTCCTAGGGATGTCTAGTCATCATTTTTAAAGCCGATTGTCGTTCTTACTCCGTATCAATGATAAGGAGTATCTTAGTATTTGAAAGTTTAAAAATACCTGATATTCAAATGGTAGTTATTTATTGATAACAGTTTTTCTTACTTTTATCATTGCAACGAAAAAATTTAGCTATAAATTAAAGTAAAGATTTGATAGAAAAGATAGAAGTTGAATAGTGATGATTTTGACCAGATAATAGCTTTCAATTTATGTTTGCATGTGAATTTGAAATGGAGTTAGACATAAAAATAGGTCTATAAAAGTAAATAACTTTGGGATCTTTGTCAAATCGTCTGGATGATTTTAAGAAAAGAAGTAGATCTCTTTCTTTGAAAAAAGAAAAATCTGAAACAAGTTTCCATCCAGATGAGATCTTAAAGAAGCCAAAATAAACAGACCTTAGAGTCTATTTTTATAGATAAAATTAGAAGATGGAGATATTAGAAAGAGGCAGTGACACATGAGTAGCTTCAACTTGAACAGGTAAAAAGAAAAGGAAGGGAGCTTAGGATCACGGTAGAAGTATTATCGGATGTATGGGACTATGTATCACTTTAGAGCTTTCAGATGTGAACAATGGGCTAGATACAAGTGATGATTAGTTGCGTGTTGAAACGATTCCTTGGTTTTTCAAATTTATGATGACTTGACCTATCTTGTGATATCTTATGGTGAGATGGTGGTATATGACTTAGAAGAGCTTCGTCAAGCACCAAAATGTTCAGGAGGTATTTGAGGATAAGCAGCGAACTTTACTATGACCGCCTGACGGACTTGGTGATGTATATTGTGAGTGGTCCTCAAAATCGGATC
>JBKECB010000024.1:0-18332 GCA_047974165.1 Lactovum sp. | reverse complement strand
TTTTATCACAGGCTCTACACGTGGTATTGGCCATGCAATTGCTTTAGAATTTGCTAAAAAAGGAGCAAATATTATTTTAAACGGACGCTCAGAAATTTCAGAAGATTTTCTTTTAGAATTTACAGCTCTAGGAGTAAAAGCTATTGCAGTATCTGGTGATGTATCTTCTAATGAAGATGCTAAGCGTATGATTGCTCAAGCGACAGAAGAGTTAGGCTCGGTGGATATTTTAGTTAATAATGCAGGAATTACAAAAGATGGAATGTCCTTAAAAATGAAAGAAGAAGATTTTGAAGCAGTTTTAAAAATTAATCTTTCAGGTGCTTTTAATATGACACAAGCTGTTTTAAAATCAATGACGCGTGCACGTACAGGGGCAATTATCAATATTTCAAGTGTTGTTGGATTGATTGGAAATGCTGGACAAGCAAATTATGCAGCATCAAAAGCTGGACTTATCGGACTTACAAAGTCTATTGCCCGTGAAGTTGCAGGGCGTAATGTTCGTGTGAATGCGATTGCACCAGGCTTTATAGAATCTGATATGACAGCTGAACTATCAGATAAGATAAAAGATATGATGCAGGGACAAATTCCAATGAAACGCTTTGGAAAAGCAGAAGAAGTAGCTTCGGCAGTAACTTTTCTTGCTGAACAAGAATATATAACAGGACAAGTTATCACTATTGATGGTGGTATGGTAATGTCTTAATCAGAAAATAAAATAAAATATGCGAATATCTATTTAAGGAGGTCATATGACAAATAGAGTAGTAGTGACAGGATACGGTGTTATTTCAGCTATTGGAAATACAATTGATGAATTTTGGGAAAGTTTAAAGTTAGGTAAGACTGGAATAGGTCCCATTACTTATTTTGATGCAACAAGGACAGGAATTAGTGTGGCTGCTGAAGTTAAGGACTTTCCTTTTAACAAGTATTTTGAAAAAAAAGATGGTCGTCGTATGGATACCTTCTCATTGTATGCCGTTCATGCTGCATTAGATGCTTTGGAAATGTCTGGGATAAATGAAGAAAATACAAATTATGATCGATTGGGTTGTATTATGGCTTCAGGAATTGGAGGCTTGGAACAGTCAGAAAAAAATGGACAGGTTCTTTTAGAAAAAGGTCCACGCAAAGTAACTCCATTGTATGTTCCACTTGCGATTGCAAATATGGCAACTGGAAATGTGGCTCTCCGTACAGGAGCAAGAGGGGTATCAAGAGCTGAGGTTACTGCTTGTGCGGCAGGTGCAAACTCTATTGGTTCAGCCTTTCGTGAAATAAAGCATGGTTATGCTGATGCTATGATTACAGGTGGAGCTGAGGCTGCAATTTGTGAACTTGGTATTGCAGGTTTTGCTAATTTAACGGCTTTATCAAAGCAAACAGATTCAAGTATTGCCTGTCGTCCTTTTGATAAAAATAGAGATGGTTTTGTGATGGGAGAAGGAGCAGGTGTATTAATTCTTGAAAGTTTAGAGCATGCTGAAGCACGAGGTGCTACTATTTTAGCAGAGATTGTAGGTTATGGAAATACTAACGACGCTTATCATATGACATCGCCTTCAGGAGTTGGAGCAGAAAATGCGATGAAACTAGCATTAGAAGAAGCAGGAATTTCAGGAGAAGATATTGACTATATCAATGCTCATGGAACTTCTACACAAGCAAACGAAGCTTCAGAAAGCCAAGCGATTCATCATATCGTTGGAGATAAAGCTCTTGTTTCTTCCACAAAATCTTTCCATGGTCATGCCTTAGGAGCTACTGGTTCTATTGAAGCAATTGCGACAATTCTTGCAATGCAGCATAGTTTTGCTCCGAAGAATGCTGGAACAAAAGAAGTGGAAGAAGAAATGACAATTAATTTAGTATTAGGAGCAGGAAAAGATGCAGAAATTAATTATGCCTTATCCCAAGATTTTGGATTTGGTGGACATAATGCTGTTCTTGCCTTTAAAAAATGGAAAAAGTAAGGAGAAAAAATGAAGTTTTCAGAAGTAAGTGATTTAATGGATAAGTTTGAACGCTCAAGTATAAGAGAACTTTTTTGGCGAGAAGGACAGGCGGAATTACAGTTATCAAAAAATGACTCGACAATCCAGGTTAGTGAGAAAAGCTCATCTATAGAAAAGATTGACTTGCCGATACAAGAAGTTGTAAAAGCCAATGAAAAAGAACAGGATTCTCCAGTTGTTGACTTTTCAGTAGAAAAGAAAGAAAAAGAAGGAGAAACAGTTAAATCACCTCTTGTTGGAGTCGCCTACCTTAAACCTGCACCAGACAAAGCTGAATTTATTTCTGTGGGTGACTATGTGAAAAAAGGTCAAACTTTATTAATTATTGAAGCGATGAAAGTAATGAATGAAATTCCAGCAGAAAAAGATGGTGTCGTTACTGAAATTCTTGTCTCAACAGAGCAGTTAATAGAATTTGGTCAGGAATTAGTAAGAATAAAATAAAGCAAGTTAGAAAGAAGAGGGTATATAAATGACAATTGATGTTGTGAAAATTATGGAGAGTCTGCCTCATCGTTATCCTTTACTCTTAATTGATCGAGTTTTAGAGATTTCAGAAGATGGAAATGAAATTAGAGCTTTAAAAAATGTGACAATTAACGAAGAATTTTTTCAAGGACATTTTCCTCAATTACCAGTAATGCCTGGAGTATTAATTATGGAAGCTTTAGCTCAAACTGCAGGTGTTCTTGAGTTATCTAAGCCAGAAAATAAAGGTAAACTTGCTTTTTATGGAGGAATGGATAAGGTAAAATATCGCCGACAAGTTGTTCCAGGAGACCAGCTTATTCTTCAAGTGAAATTTTTAAAACGTCGTGGAACAGTTGCTGTTGTTGAAGCTCAAGCTAGTGTTGATGGTGAGCTTGCAGCAAAGGGAATTTTAACTTTTGCATTTAATTAAGGAAAAGACTATGTTTAAAAAAATACTAATTGCTAATCGAGGAGAAATTGCTGTAAGAATTATTCGTGCAGCACGTGAATTAGGGATTGAGACAGTTGCTGTTTATTCAGAAGCAGATAAGGATGCTCTCCATGTAGCTTTAGCGGATGAATCAATCTGTATAGGACCTGCTCGTGCAACAGAGTCTTATCTAAATATGAATAATATTTTAGAAGCAGCAATTGTGACAGGTGCTCAGGCTATACATCCTGGATTTGGTTTTTTAAGTGAAAATTCCAAATTTGCCAGACTTTGTGAGGAAATGAATATTAAGTTTATTGGACCATCTGCAGAAGTTATGGATATGATGGGTGATAAAATTAATGCTCGAACACAAATGAATGCAGCAGAAGTTCCAACAACTCCTGGATCAAATGGTGAAGTGTTTACAGCGATAGATGCCCAAAAAATTGCAGACCAGATTGGTTATCCTGTAATGCTAAAAGCATCTGCCGGTGGTGGTGGCAAAGGAATTCGTAAAGTTGAAAAATCAGAGGATCTAGAAGCTGCTTTTAATGCTGCAACAGCAGAAGCACAAGCTGCTTTTGCTAATGGAGCTATGTATATTGAAAAAATGATCTTTCCTGCAAGACATATTGAAATCCAAATATTAGCAGACCGTTTTGGAAATGTTATTCACCTTGGTGAGCGTGACTGTAGTTTACAAAGAAATAATCAAAAAGTATTAGAAGAATCACCTTCTATTGCGATTGGGAAAACACTACGTGAGAAGATAAGTCGAGCAGCAGTTAAAGCTGCAGAGCATGTAGGCTATGAAAATGCAGGAACTATTGAGTTTTTAGTGGATGAAGCAACTGGTAATTTTTATTTTATGGAAATGAACACTCGTATACAGGTAGAACATCCAGTTACTGAGTTTGTTTCTGGAGTAGATATTGTCAAAGAGCAAATTCGGATTGCTAATGGTGAGGCACTTTCTTTTAAACAAGAAGAAATTCAGTTTAAAGGTCATGCGATTGAATGTCGCATTAATGCTGAAAATCCGAAGTTTAACTTTGCACCTCAGCCAGGACAAATAGAACATCTCTTTCTTCCATCCGGTGGTGTTGGACTTCGCGTAGATTCTGCAATGTATACAGGCTATACAATTCCTCCTTATTATGATAGTATGATTGCAAAGGTTATTGTACATGGAGAAAATCGATTTGAAGCATTGATGAAGATGCAGCGTGCATTAATGGAATTTGACATTGAAGGCGTAACGACAAATATTGATTTTCAGTTAGAACTCATTGCAGATGGCTATGTTGTTGCAGGTGATTACGATACGAGCTTTTTAGCAAATCACTTTTTACCAAGATATCTAAAAGAAGATAAGTAAGGACTATAAGAATGGCATTATTTGAGCGAAAAAAGAAATATATTAAAATTAATCCTAATAGATCGACTCTCTCGTCAGAAACACAACCTGAAGTTCCTGACGAACTTTTTGCTCGCTGTCCTGCTTGTAAAAATACAATTTATAGTAAAGATTTAGGAGAGTTAAAAGTCTGTCCAAACTGTAGCTATAATTTTAGAATTTCTGCAAAAGAACGCTTAGCTATTGTTGTAGATAGAGGAAGTTTTTCAGAATTATTCACAGGAATAAAAAGTAAAAATCCTCTTGATTTTCCTTTTTATGAGGAAAAAATATCTAAAAGTCAAGAAAAAACTGGACTTGATGAGGCAGTAATAACAGGAACAGCAACAATTCATGGAAAAAAAGTAGCTATAGGAATTATGGATTCTAACTTTATTATGGCTTCAATGGGTACAGTTGTTGGAGAAAAAATTACACGTTTGTTTGAATTTGCAACAAAGGAAAGATTAGCCTTAATTTTATTTACTGCTTCAGGAGGAGCAAGAATGCAAGAAGGAATTTTTTCATTGATGCAAATGGCAAAAATTTCTATTGCGATAAAGCAGCATTCAAATGCGGGGCTTCTTTATTTACCAATACTCACGGATCCTACAACAGGAGGAGTGACAGCTTCTTTTGCGATGGATGGCGATCTTATCTTAGCTGAACCTCAAGCTTTAATCGGATTTGCGGGACGCCGGGTAATCGAGCAAACGGTTCGTCAAACTTTACCAGATAACTTCCAAAAAGCAGAGTTTTTACAGGAACATGGTTTTATTGATGCTATTGTTAGGCGAACAGAAATAAAGGAAACACTCGCCTTACTTTTGAGTTTTCATGACACTAGTGTAAAAGAGGAGGAGAAAAATGTCTGAAATTTCTGAAATTTTAAGTAAAGCTCGTGCCAGTGATAGAATTTCTATGCGAGAAATTGCTCAAGAAGTTTTTACAGACTTTTTTGAGCTTCATGGTGATCGTCAATTTATGGATGACCTGTCTATTGTTGCTGGCTTAGCAAAATTTGAAGAGCAGCCTGTAACTATTATTGGAATTCAAAAAGGGCATAATTTAGAAGAAAATTTAATGACTAATTTTGGACAACCAACTCCTAATGGTTATCGAAAGGCACTTCGCTTAATGAAGCAGGCTGAGAAGTTTAATCGACCAGTCATTACGTTTATTAATACTGCGGGTGCTTATCCTGGAATTGAGGCTGAAGAGCGTGGACAGGGTGAAGCAATTGCACGTAACCTTTTAGAAATGGCTGATTTGTCTGTTCCGATTATTGCTATTATTACAGGGGAAGGTGGTTCAGGAGGAGCCTTGGCTTTAGCAGTTGCAAATAAAGTTTTAATTTTAGAGAATGCAGTATATTCTGTCTTGTCTCCAGAAGGATTTGCAACAATTTTATGGAAAGATAGCAGTCGTCGAAATGAAGCGGCAGAATTAATGAAAATGACCTCAGACAAACTTTTAGAAATGGGAATCGTTGATTCTATTATTTCAGAAGATGATGTTTTTTTAAATTTAAGAAAAAGTATTTCAAAAGAATTAGAGTCTCTTTGTCAGTTGACAAAAGAAGAATTAATTGTGCAACGTCAAGAAAGATTTAGGAAATATTAAAATATATAAGCATCTGATAATTATCAGATGTTTTTTATTGATCAAAAATAAAAAGAATTTTTTCTACAAGTTTTATAAAATTAATGACAAAAAGAAAGAATATATATAAGTAGGAAAAATTAGGTTTGTGAAATAACTAAAAAAATGATACAATTTACTTTGTACAAAAATAGGTACAAAAATTTTTTGACTAGGAGAATTATGAATATTTTAAGTAATAGTGGAATACTTCTAGCTGTTCTAGTCATTGTATTAGCAATCATTATTGTGGCAATATTAGTAGGAAATCAAAAGAGAAAAGCTGAAGTAGAAAAGCTGATTGAAGATGCAGAATATAAAGCCAATGAACTTGTAAGTATTGCAAAGCGTGAAACAGAGGATATCCAAAAGGATGCAGATTATTTATTAAAAGAAGCCAAGCATAAAGCAGCAAATATAGAAAAAGATGCTGAACGTAAGGCTAAAAATATAGAAAAAGATGCAGAATATTCGCTAAAAGAAGCACAACGTGAGCAACGAGAAGAGATTGAAGCAGAGTTTAAAGAAGAGCGAAAAGAATTAAAAGACAGCGAAAGACGTCTTGCTCAACGTGAAGAACAGTTAGATAGAAAAGATGATGTTTTAACACGTAAAGAACAAAGCCTTGATTCGAAAGAATCCAATCTACAAGAAAAAGCTGATGCGATGAATAGTCGTGAGCTAGAGTTATCAAAAATAGAAGAGAAAAAGCATGCAGAGCTTGAGCATGTTGCGAACTTGACAGAAGAAGAAGCAAAAGATATTTTACTGACAGAAACACGACAGTCTTTAACTTCAGAAATGGCGAAAATGATTCGACATACAGAAGAACAGATAAATCGTGAAGCTGAAGAAAAAGCTAAAAATATAATTTCTTTAGCAGTACAGCGTTTATCTTCAGAGTCAATTGCTGAACAAACAGTTACTGTATTAACTCTACCTGAGGAAAATATGAAAGGACGAATTATTGGTCGAGAAGGACGTAATATACGTGCTTTTGAAGCCTTGACAGGAGTTGACGTTATTATTGATGATACACCAGAAGCTGTTGTACTTTCAGGTTTTGATCCAATTCGTCGTGAGATTGCTCGGATGACCTTAGAGCAGCTAATCAAAGATGGCCGTATACATCCTGCTAGGATTGAAGAGTTAGTAGCTAAAAATCGAAAAGAACTTGATCGTAAAATTCGTGAATATGGTGAATCAGCAGCATTTGAGGTTGGAGCTCATAGTTTACATCCTGATTTGATGAAGGTTATGGGTCGTTTACGTTTTCGTACCTCTTATGGTCAAAATGTTCTAGACCATTCGATTGAAGTTTCGAACTTATCAGGACTTTTAGCTGCTGAGTTAGGAGAAAATGTAACTTTAGCAAAACGAGCTGGATTTTTACATGATATTGGAAAAGCATTGGATCATGAAGTGGAAGGATCACATGTTGAGATTGGAACAGAACTTGCACGTAAGTATAAAGAAAATCCAATTGTGATTAATGCTATCGCAAGCCATCATAATGATACAGAACCGACTTCAATAATTGCTATTTTAGTTGCAGCCGCAGATGCATTATCTGCTGCTCGTCCTGGTGCTCGGCGTGAGTCTATGGAGAATTATATTAAGAGGTTGCAAGACCTTGAAGCTATTTCTTATAAATTTGAAGGTGTTCAGTCGGCATATGCTTTACAAGCCGGTCGTGAAATTCGTGTGATGGTAAAACCAGAAAAATTAAATGATGATCAGATAATTGTCCTCGCACATGATATTAAAAATCGTGTTGAAAATGAATTGGATTATCCAGGAAATATTAAGATTACTGTTATTCGTGAAACAAGAGCAAATGATCTTGCGAAGTAATAATTAAACCTTTTGAGAATTTCTCAAAAGGTTTTTAATTAACTGAAAAATCAGAAAAATTACAATTAGATGTTAAAAACTTGATTTTAAGAGATTGCTTTGTTATACTTTAAAAAAGCTTAGGAGAAAGTATGCCAGAACGTGGATTACTAATTATTTTTTCTGGCCCTTCCGGGGTTGGAAAAGGAACAGTTAGAAAAGCAATATTTGATAGTGAAGATTGCAAAGTGAGATACTCTGTATCAATGACAACAAGAGAACAACGGCCAGGAGAAATTGATGGTAAAGACTACTATTTTAGAAGTCGTGAGATTTTTGAAGAGACTGTTCGCCAAGGACAGATGCTTGAGTATGCAGAGTATGTTGGAAATTATTATGGAACGCCATTGACAGTAGTTAATGAACTTTTAGATAAAGGTCATGATGTGATGCTTGAAATTGAGGTCCAAGGAGCATTACAGGTGAAAGAAAAAGTGCCAGATGGTGTTTTTATTTTCTTAGCACCACCGGATCTTCAAGAACTGCGTCAACGTTTACAAGAGCGTGGGACTGATAGCCATCAAATAATTGAAGAACGTTTAATTAAGGCACATGATGAAATTCAGCTGATGTCAGCTTATGATTATGTTGTTGTCAATGATATTGTAGAAAATGCTGCTGAGCGAGTAAAAAAAGTAATAGAAGCTGAACATTATCGTGTGGACCGAGTTATTGGAAAATACGAAGATATGCTTGAAGCACTTGAAGAGAAAGAGGTTGTAAATTATGATGTTAAGACCGTCAATTGATAGTTTGTTGGAACGAGTAGATTCTAAATACTCACTGGTTGTTTTAGAGGCAAAACGTGCGCATGAATTACGTGCAGGAGATAAAGCGACAATGGAATTTAGTTCTGTAAAGCCTACCTTACAAGCACTTGAAGAAATTGCTGCTGGAAAAGTAACCATTCATCCAGATGCGAATCTAAAGAAAAAAACATTAGCCCAAAAAGAAGAAGTTCTCTATCTTTATAAGCTTGAAGAGGATCGTCGAATTAAAGAATTGATTGCACAAGAAGAAAGAGAAGAAGAAAGTAAGTCAAGAGCAAGTAAAACTAAAAAATAATAACTAACTTTAAATCTATGAAGACTTCAAAATTAGACTTAAGTTCTAATTTCCGAGGTCATTTTTTTATATGCTGAAATCTACTTTTAATTGAAAAAGTCATTCCTGAATGGTTTGATTAAATCTTTCCTGTGTTATAATTAAGATATGAATAAATTTAAATCAGGATTTATTGCAATCTTAGGACGTCCTAATGTTGGAAAGTCTACTTTTCTTAATCATGTAATGGGACAAAAGATTGCGATTATGTCTGATAAGCCTCAGACAACACGAAATAAAATTATGGGAATTTATACCACGGAAAAAGAACAATTTGTATTTATTGATACTCCAGGTATTCATAAGCCTCATAATGCACTAGGTAATTTTATGGTCCACTCTGCCTATTCTACTTTACGTGAGTGTGATGTCGTTCTTTTTATGGTTGCAGCTGACGAACTACGTTCGACGGGTGAAGATATGATTATTGAACGTTTAAAAAAAGCTGAAATTCCAGTTGTTTTAGTTATTAATAAAATTGATAAAATTCATCCCAATCGTTTATTTGAGATTATTAGTGATTATACAAGTCAGATGACATTTTCCGAAGTTGTTCCAATTTCAGCACTTCAAGGAAATAATACAGAAACATTATTAACAATTATCAGTGATAAATTAGTTGAAGGACCACAATATTTTCCTGAGGAACAAATTACAGACCACCCTGAGCGTTTTTTAGTCTCTGAGATGATTCGTGAGAAGATTTTACTGTTAACACGTGAGGAAGTCCCTCATAGTATTGCGGTCATTACAGAATCAATGAAGAGAGATGAGTATGACAAAGTTCATATTGCGGTGACTATATTTGTTGAGCGCAAGTCACAAAAAGGAATTATTTTAGGCAAAGGTGGAGCGATGATTAAAAAAATAGGTCAATTGGCTCGACGAGATATTGAAATAATGTTGGGAGATAAAGTTTATCTCGAAACTTGGGTGAAAGTTAAAGAAGATTGGCGAGATAAAAAATTAGACCTTGCTGACTTTGGCTATGTGAAAGATGATGAATGATGAAACTTGAGTAAGTTAAAGAAAAACTGAAACTCATGAGATTGTTACTCTTACTAAAGTACTTGAATTAACAGATATTCCAAGAGAAGCTTTGATTGACTATATAAAGTCTGAAAATTTAAAAATTTACGATGAAAAAGAAAAAATTTGGTATAATGAATCAGCAATCGAACACTGCTAAAAATGGGTGAAACAATTAAATAAAAAAAACGTATAAATAAGTAAGAGAAAAAGGAGATACAATGGCAGCTAAATCAAAAAAAAATATGGACGACATCACTAAAAAATTTGGTGAAGATAGAGATAAGGCACTTGTAAAAGCATTAGAATTAATTGAAAAAGACTTTGGAAAAGGTGCTCTAATGCGTATGGGTGAGTCTGCAAGTCAAAAAGTACAGGTTATGAGTTCAGGCTCTCTTGCTTTAGATATTGCTCTAGGTGCGGGAGGATATCCTAAAGGTCGTATTGTAGAAATTTTTGGACCAGAAAGCTCTGGTAAGACAACAGTTGCTTTACATGCGGTTGCTCAAACACAAAAAGAAGGTGGAGTTGCAGCATATATTGATGCTGAACATGCCCTTGATCCTGTTTATGCTCAAGCTTTAGGTGTAAATATCGATGAGCTTTTACTCTCACAGCCTGATTCTGGAGAACAAGGCTTACAAATTGCAGAAAAATTAATCGAATCAGGAGCAATTGATCTTGTAGTTATTGATTCAGTTGCTGCCTTAGTTCCTCGTGCAGAAATTGAGGGTGAAATTGGAGATTCAAGTGTGGGACTTCAAGCACGTATGATGAGTCAGGCAATGCGTAAATTAGCTTCTGTAATTAATAAAACAAAAACAATTGCAATCTTCATCAATCAATTACGTGAAAAGGTAGGAGTTATGTTTGGCTCACCTGAAACAACACCGGGTGGTCGTGCTTTGAAGTTTTATTCTTCTGTACGTTTAGATGTTCGTGGTTCAAAACGTGTTGAGGTAGGGACAGGTGAAAATAAGGAGGCCATTGGTAAAGAAACTACAATTAAAGTTGTTAAAAATAAAGTTGCTCCTCCATTTAAGGTTGCAGCAGTTGAAATTATGTATGGTGAAGGGATTTCAAAGGAAGGTGAACTTTTAACGATTGCAACAAATCTTGGGATTGTTAAGAAATCTGGTTCTTGGTTTGCTTACAAGGATGAAAAAATTGCTCAAGGAGCAGAAAAAGCTAAGAATTTCTTAAAAGAAAATCCAGAGATTTTTGAAGAAATTAACCGTCAAGTACGTGAACATCATGGTCTACCGATTTCTGATACTCTCAAAGTAGAAGAAGCTGTAAAGGAAGAAAAAGTAAAAAAGACAACGAAGAAAAAAACTAAGAAAGAAAAAGAAGAAGAAATTATCTTAGAAATTGAAATTGAAGATTAATTTTAGTTAAAATAAAGAAATAAGTTCTTAAAAAACTTGTTTTTTTATACTTTTTCATAAAAATATGAAAAAAAATAAAAAAAGTACAAAAATAAGCTTTATTTTTAGAAAAAAGATGATATAATGACATATAAATTAATTGGAAGTAAGTGAATGATCGAAATATATACCGCCCCAAGTTGTACCTCTTGTAAAAAAGCAAAAAGTTGGCTTGCCAAACATAATATTGCTTTTCAAGAAAGAAATATTATCGCTGATCCCTTGTCAGCTGAAGAAATAAAAAAAGTGCTTACACGTTCAGATGATGGTGTAGAAGGACTTATTTCAACACGTAATCGTCATGTTAAAGCATTGGGTGTTGAGTTTGAAGATATGTCTTTGTCTCATGCCATTGACTTTATAGCAAAAAATCCTCAAGTACTTCGTCGTCCAATTATTATTGATGAAAAACGAATGCATGTAGGCTATAATGAAGAAGAAATTCGTACTTTTTTACCAAGAACAGTTCGAATGATTGAAAATGCTAGTGCGAGAATGTTAACTGGAATATAATATAAAATTAGCATTGATTTGCTTTTTTTAATTTGACTACAGAAATGAATGAGAAGATGTGTTATAATACTTAATATGTTAAAGATTTTTGATAGTCACACACATTTAAACTCAAAAGAATTTATTGGACGTGAAGACGAAATAATTCAGCAGGCTTTATTGAAGGCTGTGAATAAAATAAATGTGGTAGGTACAGATAAGAAAACAAATGACTTAGCAATTCAATATGCTGAGAAATATCCACAATGTTATGCGACAATTGGATGGCATCCAGATGAAGCAACATTATTTGATGGTGAATCAGAAGAGTATTTGAAAAAAAATTTAAATCATCCTCGTGTGCTTGCGCTTGGAGAAATTGGCTTAGATTATCATTGGATGAAGGCACCCAAATGGCTGCAGGCAGATGTTTTTTGTAAGCAAATCCGTTACTCTAAAGAGATTAATAAGCCTTTTATGGTACACACGCGAGAAGCTTTAGAGGATACTTATCAGATTTTAAAAGAGGAGACAATTGGTCCAGCAGGTGCTATTATGCATAGTTTTTCAGCTTCTTATGAGGAAGCAAAAAAATTTTTAGAGCTTGGTGTTATGTTGTCAATTTCAGGTGTTGTAACCTTTAAAAAATCTCTAGAATTACAAGAGTTAGTTAAAAAAGTTCCTTTGGACTGTTTACTTGTGGAAACAGATGCTCCTTATCTCTCTCCTGTACCCTTTCGTGGCAAAGAAAATCAACCAGCCTATGTTTACCATACTTTAGAAAAGATTTCAGAACTACGTGAGATACCTTTAGAAAAGTTGGCAGAAATAATTTATCAAAATAGTTTAAGGATTTTTAAACTTGAAGAAAATTAATCAGATTGTTGTCGTTGAAGGTCGAGATGACAGTGCAAATTTAAAAAGATTTTATGATGTAGAGACTTATGAAACTATGGGTTCGGCTATCAATAAAGAAGATCTTGAAAGGCTTCAACGTTTACAAGAAAAGCAAGGAATTATTATTTTTACAGATCCAGATTTTCAAGGTGAGAGAATTAGAAAAATTATAATGGCAGCTATACCAGAAGCAGAGCATGTTTTTATTCAGCGTTCAGAAGCGATTCCTAAGAAAAAAGGGTCACTAGGTATTGAGCATGCAGATTTTCAAGCGTTAGAAAAAGCATTTTCTAAAATTAATCAGACTAAAAAATCAATGAGTAAAGAGATAAATAAGAGTGATTTAGTAAGACTTGGTCTTATTATGGGCGAAAAAAGTAGACAGAAAAGAGAATTTCTTTGTAAAGAGTTGAGGATTGGTTATGTGAATGGAAAGCAGCTTTCTAAGCGACTCAAAATGTTTGCTATTGAGAAAGAAGAAATAGAAAAGGTAATGAATGACTACAGAAATTAATCGAATTTCCAATATTATTCGTACGCAAGATATTTTACGTCGTCATAACTTTAATTTTAAAAAAAAGTTTGGACAAAATTTTCTTACGGATAGTAATATTTTGACTAAAATCTGCCAGGCAGCTTATTTAGATAAAAAAACAAATGTCATCGAAATTGGTCCTGGAATTGGATCATTAACACAATATTTACTAGAATCAGCAGCTGAAGTTATGGCTTTTGAAATTGATAAAAGCTTAATTCCAATTTTAGAAGAGACCTTATTTGATTACGACAATTTTCAAGTTATTCAGGCTGATATTTTAAAGGTAAATTTAAAAGAAGAGATTCAAAAATTTGAACATCCAGAATATCCAATAAAAGTTGTTGCTAATTTACCTTATTATATTACGACCCCTATTTTAATGTCTCTGATTGAGTCTAAAATCCCTTTTTCTGAAATTATTGTCATGATGCAAAAGGAAGTGGCAGATCGTATTTCAGCAAACTCTGGGAATAAGGATTATGGTGGATTATCAATTGCTGTTCAGTACTATATGGAGGCTGAGATTATGTTTAATGTCTCAAGAAATGTGTTTGTTCCTGCTCCAAATGTAGATTCAGCCATCTTAAAAATGACCACTCGAAAAGAAGTACTTGTCCAAGTTAAAGATGAAAATTTTTTCTTTAAACTTGTAAAAGTAGCCTTTGCTCATCGTCGAAAAACCTTGATGAATAACCTAACCTCATTTTTTGGTAAAGATCAAAAAAATATGATTGAAGAACAATTAGAAAAAATCAATATTTCCCCAAGTATCCGAGCAGAAATGCTGTCAATATCTGACTTTGCAAACTTATCAGATACATTAATGATATTAAAAAAATCTTCTTAAAAAGAAGATTTTTTGATTAGAGATTATTATAAACAATCTCTCCGTTTACTAATGTTAAGACTATAGTACTTTCTCTTATTTCTTGAAGGTTAGTATTGAAAATATTTCTATCAAAAACACTAATATCTGCTAATTTTCCAACAGATAATGTGCCTAATTTAGCTTCAGAAGATAAATTATACTGTCCACCTAAAGTCCAAGCTTTTAGTAGTTCTGAGAGTGTTATTGTATTTTGGGGGTTAAAAGGTTCTCCTCCTTCAGGAAAATAACCACCTACAGAGTGATAAATAGATTCGGGGATATCGTCGAAAACAAGTGGTAAATCTGTTGCACAAGATAAAATAATATGGTTATTTAATATTTCACGTCTATTCCAATAGTTTTTCCCACGCTCTTTTCCAATATGCTGATTAATCATCGAGGTTTTCTCTTCCTTATTTGTGATTGACATGATTTGGGGATAAATTTCAGCAATTAAACCAATCTCCCCCATTAATTTAAAATCAATAGGGTCTGCACATTCTAAATCTGTAATAGCATGTCTATTGATGAGTTTTCCATTCTTGTCTTTTTTACATTGATTAAAAATACGAATAGAATGTTCAATTGCAGCATCTCCTTGAGCATGTAGAGAAAATCGAAAATTATTTTTGTCTGCTTCTAATACATCACTCTCTAATTTTTTCCAGTTAATCTCTTTAAGACAATGTGTATTTTTTATTAAATACTCTTCTTTCATTTCACCCTCAAATTGACTGATAGAACCATCTGTCATTTGATTATAGCCAGAAAATTTAACAAAATCACTTTTGAAAGTTTTATACATTTTTTTACCATAATTAAGGTTTAAATCAAAAGCAACAGGTTGGCTCATAAAGTGAATACGCGCTGAAAGTTTCTTTTCATTCTCAAGCTCTTTTAAAATAGAAGTAAAACCATAATAATCATCAAAACCCATTTCTTTAATAGAAGTAATTCCTTTGCTATTAAGTAAAGAGAGATATTTTTGAAATTCAGTTTTGACATAGTCTTTATTAGAAAGTAAAAATCTTAATAGTTTCCAATAACTTTCTGACCAACATGTTTCGGGAGTGAAAGAGTAAGTTTTTTGAGCAATACTATTCATTAGGCATGTTTCGTGACCATCTTTAAAAAGAATAATAGAATGAGATTTAAAATGTTGATCAAGATCTTCCTGAGTTAGTTGTACTCTACTGTTTAAATTTTTTGCTAAGACAGTGGATGAACTTGAATTAGTTAAAAAATGATTAATAGCTAAAATAATGTCATTTTTACTTTTTAGAGAAGATAAATCGAGCCCAGTTTGAGTTAATAAATATCCAGTAAAAAAGCAATGACTGTCAACAAAACCAGGACAAATTAATTTATCTTTTAAATCTATAAATTCTGTTTTCTCATCAAAGTAGTCTTTTTCTTTATATAAATCATTAGAAATAGCAATAATTTTATTTTTAGAAATAGCAATAAATCCTGATATTGGTTCATTAGATAATGAAGTAAAAATATTTTGTGAACGTAAAATTTTATCTGCTTTCAAAAAAAGTCTCCTTAAGTTTATTTAGATATAAGTTCATATTAAAATTATACCAATTTATTTAAGTATAACATAGAAAATATAAAAAAGTAAATAAAAAACAGCTATTTAAATAGACAAATAAAAATAATTGTTTATTGACTAAATGAAGTTTATTGTGTATACTAAATTGGTATAAAAATACTTTGAGCATATTTCATAAGTATTTGAATAACTAAAAAAGGAGGGAGGAGTTGTTAATTAGTTTTATATTTTTTTAAAACTATAAATGAAAACGATTTATAATAATTAAATCAATTAAATAATATTATATTATAAAGGAGAGCTTTATGAGTAATCATGAAAAAAGTGGAGAACTACAAAGAAGGCTGGGACTTGGGGCGGTAATTGCTTTAGGTGTTGGAACAACAGTAGGATCAGGTATTTTTTCATCACTTGGAGAGGTTGCAGCGGCAGCTGGAAGTAGTTTATTTTTAGTCCTGGCCTTTTTAATTGGTGGAATTGTACAAATTCCTGCAAATTTTTGTTATGCAGAGTTGGCAAGTGCATTTCCTGAAGATGGAGGTCCTTATATTTATTTTAGAGAAGCAGGAAGTAAGCCTCTGGCATTTCTGTGTGGATGGATTAGTTTTTGGGCAACAGATCCTCCCTCTATTTCTATTATGGCTTTAGCTATTGCAAATTATTTAGCATTTTTTATTCCAGTAAGTGATTTATTTTTGAAATTAATTGCAGTAGCCTTCATTATTATCTTTATGTTGTTACACATTCGTTCAGTTGAAGGAGGAGGAAAATTTCAAACTTTTATTACAGCCTTAAAAGTAATTCCTTTTGTTTTAATTATTGGAATAGGAATTTTCTTTATTAAAGCAGATTTATTTTTATCAAGTAAAGTACTTATAGGGACAACAGCAACAGGATTTACAGCTCTTCTAGCTGGTATTTCGGCAACGACATGGTCATTTGATGGTATGAGTGCTGCTTGTTATATGTCTGGTGAAATTAAAAAACCAGAGAAAAATCTACCTAAAGGTTTAATTCTCACGGCTTTTATAGTCTTGGGAGTGTATGTTGGACTTACTATTGTAGCTTCAGGATTATTGAGTGTTGGAGAATTAGCAAATTCAGAAGCCCCTATTGCACTTTTAGCTTCAAAAATCCCATTAATTGGGGATTATGCAGGTACAATTGTTGCAGTTATGGCAGTAATTGTAGTTATTGGTTCATTGTCTAGCTGTATTATGTTTCAACCAAGAATTGAATATGCAATGGCAAAAGATGGATTATTCTTCAAACAATTTGCGAAAATTCATCCAAAGTATGAAACTCCTTATATGTCAATTATTATTCAATGCTGTGTAGCTATAGTACTTATCTTTGCGGCTTCTTTAACAGAGTTATTAGGATACTTTACATTAGTTGCCTTGTTAAAAAACTTTTTAACTTTTGCTACAATACTTGTACTTCGTAAAAAAGAGCATTATAAACCTACTTATAAAATGCCTGCAAGATTATTGATGGTAGCAGTGGCAATGTTTATGACAGGGACGTTAATTTGGTCAACATTTTTATGGGCACCTACTCAAGGAATTATAGCAGCGGTATTGGCCGTTGTTACGGGACTTCCTGTTTATTTCTTTTGGAGTAAAAAAATGTAAAAATAATATTGACATGTACAAATAGGTATTATACAATTAAAAGAGATATTATTTTAAATGTATAAGGATAAGCCGTATGAATGTAGATAATCAAAGACCTCGAGAAGAGGCAATGGAAAAAATAGAAAATTTTATAATAGAGAAAAATTTAAATGAATATGATCGTCTACCTTCTGAGCGGATAATGTGTGAGATGTGGGGATATAATCGGATTACCTTGCGCTCTGCTATAAAACAGCTCATCTCAGAAGGGAAACTTTATAGTAAGATGGGGTCTGGGACTTTTGTTGCTGCTAAAAAATTAATTAGAAATCTTCAAAATGTAGAAGGTTTCTATGAGACAGTTAAAAAGGCAGGACGTAAGATTGAAACAAAAGTTGTAAATCTTAGTTTTAGTGAGGTAACAAAAAGTATCGGACAGAAAATGAAATTACCTTTAGGGCATAAAATTTTAGTTTTAATTAGAGTAAGGTATTTAGATAGTATCCCTGTATTATATGAAACAACTTATATAAATGCGATAAGATTTGAAGGATTAGAAAAATATAATTTTGCAAAAGACTCTTTATATAATATCTTAAAAAAAGATTATAACGTAGAAATATTAGAAGGATGTGAAAAATTAAGTATTGCTTATAGTGATGAACAAGAATCACGATATTTAAATATAAAAGAAGGAACTTCCGTTATTTATCAAACAGGAATTACGATAGATAATGAAGAAAAAATCTTAGAATATTTTAAAAGTGTCACACGTGCTGAATATGTTAGTTTTGGAAGTAACTTAACTAGACGATAAATTTAAGTTGTAAGGAGATAAAAATGAAACTTGGAGCAGTTGGTGATAACTGTATGGATGTCTATAAAAATCTGGGTAAAATGTATCCGGGAGGAAATCCTGTAAATGTAGCTGTTTATTTTAAAAGA
>JBKECB010000065.1:0-8142 GCA_047974165.1 Lactovum sp. | reverse complement strand
TTGAACCAAATATAACTAGAAATGGCGAATTATCAAGTTATAAAGGTCAGTTTTTTGATAATGATAAGGAGAATTGGTATGTAGAGTATACTCCTATTGCTTCAATCAAAATGAATAAGCGTCCCTTAAAGATAGAATTTACACCTTCTAAAGTTTCAAAAAAACATTTTCTATCTGTATTTCATGAGTTATTTCCGTATATGAAAAATATCGCAATTTCTACTTTTCACTTAGCTTATGATTTTGAACGTGATTTATCGGCTTTACGTGTAAATTGGCCTAAAGTGATGTATCGTCCAATTTACAAAGGCATGAAACTTGAAACAATGGATTTTGGCGCACCTAAAGGCAATTATCATTTAACAGCTTACAACAAGCTTAAAGAGCGTGTAGATAGCGGAGATATGGCGGAAATTGAAATTTATATGCAATATGAGAACCTTTGGCGGATTGAATATAAATTTTATAACGAGGGAAACATAAAGAAAGAATTAAAAAATGGATTACCATTTTTAGCAAAGATTCCAGTATTCATTGAGAACTTTAAAGGTCTAGAATTTAATAATTTGGGCATAAATGAAAAGATTTACCTTTTCGCTCTGCGTAATAAACCTGAGTTGTTTGCAGAATCAGATAAAAGAACAGTAGCTAAGTACAAAAAACTTGCTGAGAGTATATCTGAAGTCAATTTGAACGTATTCTTTCAAAATGCTTTAGATTATACAGAAATATTCAATCAAGACCCTAGCATGGTTAATTTCTTTGATTTCATGAATTCTATGCTTGCTGGAGATATTCCAAAATTAAAATAAGGAGCGATTTACTTGACTAATAACACTATTACAAAAAAAGAATTATGTGACTTAGGATTTGGACCAAGCCAATCCTCTGATATTATCCGAAAAGCAAAATATTTAATGGTAAACAAAGGCTATTCTTATTATGCAAGTAAACGATTAGGACGAGTGCCTCTTAGTGCTGTTGAAGAAATACTTGGATTTAAAATTATAATAGATGATGTTTAGATAAAAGGAGAGCAAATTAATGCCTAAAATATCCAATGTTTATCAAGATAAAAAAAATGGCAAGTGGTATTTTGTAGCTAATTTAGGATATGATGAAAAAGGGAATCGCATTAGGCATTGGGGGCGTGGATACAATTCTCAAAAAGAGGCAAAGCGTGCTTATGATGATTATATGAATGATTTTTCGGATACTGCTATCAAAAAAAATAACACGATGTCTTTTAAAGAGTTTTACGAAACATATTTTAAACCAGATTATAAACGTTCAGTTAAATCAAGGACATATGAAAATCGAGTGTCGTCTATGGATATCCATTTTGCATACTTTTTCAACCGAAAATTAAAAGATATTACGCCACCGATTATTAAGAAGTGGCAGAATATTTTGTCAGAAAATTATTCTTCTGCTTATATTCGTAACATTTATGGTTTATTTCAAAAGTCGCTAGATTTGGCTGTGACGTTGGGATTAATTAATAAAAATGTTGCTAAACAGGTTGGTAATGTAAAAAAAGTAAAGAAAAAAGTAGATTATTGGACAAAATCAGAATTTGAGAAAGTAATGGCAACCTTTGATTTATCAGATTACCATGAATATTTTGGATTTATTATGATCTGGCTATTATTTATGACTGGATTACGTTTTGGAGAAGCTCAAGCCTTGGAATGGGATAAAGATATTGATTTTGAAAACCAAACCTTACGAATAAATAAGTCTATGTATTACAAGAATGCAAGTGAATATTATTTAACAGAACCTAAAACCAAAGCCAGTAATCGACTAATCTATTTAGACGATGATACGCTTGAACTTCTAAAAAAATGGAAAAAGCTTCAATCTAAAAATGTTTATTCAAAGTATGTGCTATCTTATAATGGAGCACCTACTAATAAGAGTGCTACTTATCATGTAATAAAACGTCATTCCGAGTTAGCTAATGTTCATAGAATTAAAACGCATGCACTAAGACACTCACATGCTTCATTGTTAATTTCAATGGATGAGAATGCATTAGTAGTTCGTGATAGATTAGGGCATGAAGATATACAAACTACTTTGGGAACTTATGGACATCTGTATGAGAATGCTAACAAAGAAGTAGCGAGAAAATTAACAAATATTATTGATATTCCAAAAAATACGACGACTAGAAAACTTGTTGGTAATCAGTATGTTAAACGAAAATTGTAAAAAGGCTTTTTTTGGTTGGGTAAAGTTGCTATTATGATTTATAATTTGTTAGAATGGATTCCTCTATTTTCAAAAGAAAGTTGTGTGGAGTAGTGAATAATATAGGGATTTTTTTTATTTGTAGTACAAGTGAAAAATTATGTAATAAAAACAGATACTCATTATCAGTGTCCAAATTGTTTGGGAAATATATGGGACAATTGATGACTGATTAAATAGAGGAGGCGACCATATTAAAACTATTCTGGTGGGAGATTTAAGGATTAAAAAATAATATGGGTTGGTTGCAAAATGGTTGCATAATATAAAAAAGAGCCTAGGATCCTTATAAATAAAGGATTCTAAGCTCTTATTCTTTTACTCCCACTCTACAGTTGCAGGTGGTTTTGATGTGATGTCGTAAACAATTCGGTTGACATGTTTCACTTCATTGACAATCCGTTGAGAGATCTTTGTCAGAAGTTCCCAAGGAAGTTTAGCAAAGTCGGCAGTCATCCCATCAATTGAGGTGATGGCACGGATGGCAACGGTGTAATCGTAGGTTCTTTGATCACCCATGACACCTACAGACTTTATTCCAGTATTTACTGTAAAATATTGCCAGATATCATATTCCATACCTGCAGCAGTAACTTCTTCACGCAAGATGGCGTCAGACTCACGGACAACTTCAAGTTTTTCGCTACTCATTTCTCCAAGAACTCGAATGGCAAGTCCAGGGCCAGGAAAAGGTTGACGCCAGACAATTTTATCAGGCATTCCTAATTTTTTACCAACAAGTCTGACCTCATCTTTAAAGAGTGTATTTAAAGGTTCAATAAGTTTAAAGTTCATATCCTCAGGGAGACCGCCAACGTTATGATGAGATTTAATAACAGAAGCAGTATCAGTTCCTGACTCAATCAAATCAGTATAGAGTGTCCCTTGGGCTAAAAACTCAATCCCGTCAAGTTTGGTAGCTTCATCATCAAAAACAGAAATAAATTCAGCTCCGATAATCTTTCTTTTTTCTTCAGGATCAGAAAGACCTTCTAGTTTTTTCATGAAGCGTTCTTGAGCTTCTACTTTGATAATATTTAAGCCGAATTTCCCTTCTAAGGTTTCCATGACCTCATTGGCTTCACCTTTTCTTAAAAAGCCATGATCAACAAAGATTGAGGTTAATTGATTACCGATAGCTTTATTTAAAAGGACACCAACAACAGAAGAATCAACACCGCCTGAGAGTCCTAAAAGAACTTTTTTATCTCCTACTTTTTTACGAATTTGAGAGATTTGATTTTCTATAAAGTTCTCCATAGACCAATCAGTAGAAGCTTTACAGATGTTTAGAGCAAAATTTCTTAAGATATCTTTTCCATACTCAGAGTCATTGACTTCAGGATGAAATTGCAGACCATAAAATTTATGGAAATTATCTTCAACAGCAGCGAAAGGACTGTTTGGAGAAGTTGCAGTAATGATAAAATTTGCAGGAATTGCTTCTACACGATCGCCATGACTCATTAATACTTTTTGCTTTAGAGGCGTTCCAAGTAAAAGTTGACTTTCTTCTTGGATTTCCATCTCAGAAACACCGTACTCACGTTCTTCAGCAGAAGTGACTAAACCACCTAGCTTATGTGCCATCAGTTGAAAGCCATAGCAAATACCTAAAATAGGGATACCAAGTTCAAAAATTTCTTTGTCAATATCAAAGGCATCCTTTTCATAAACAGAATTTGGACCACCTGAGAGAATGATTCCCAAAGGTGCAATTTCTTTAATTTCTTCGGCAGTTATTTTATGTGATTTTAATTCAGAAAAAACACCAATCTCACGAATACGTCGGCAAATGAGTTGGTTATATTGACTGCCGTAGTCAAGTACAATGATAGTTTCTAGTTGATCTGTCATAATTCCCCCTTAATACTTTTTCAAATAGAGTTTATCAATATAGTGATTATTTGATTTATGAATGATAATTTCAGCTCGATTTCGAGTAGGTTCTATAAATTCATGTAAATTTTTTAGATTAATATTTTTCCAAGTTTCATGAATAAGTTTTTCTAAATCTTTTGGATCAATCTTTGTAAACTGATGGTAAAAATTATTGCTATCTAACTTTGCAAGTTTAAGTAAGCTGTCAAATCTTTCATGGAACCATTTTTCAATATTTTTTTCATCTGCATCTATATAAATAGAAAAGTCATAAAAATCTGAGATATAAAGAAGTTGATTATCTGGATTTTGTAAGACATTAATTCCTTCTACAATTAAAATATCTGGATTATTAATTTTTTCAGTTTCACCTTCTATAATATCATAGATTTCATGAGAATAGACAGGAATTTCTGCGTTTTCTCCTGATTTCATTCGATAGAGAAAGTTAAGGAGTTTTTCCATATCATAAGATTCAGGAAAGCCCTTTTTTTCTAAGATATTTTTTTGAGCTAACTCTTCATTAGAATATAAAAAACCATCTGTCGTAACAAGCTCAACACTTGTATTTCGAAATGCACGACTGAGTAGAAGTTGAAGAAGACGTGCAGCAGTTGATTTTCCAACGGCAACTGAGCCTGAAATACCAATAATCAACGGAGGAGTCTTTACAATTTTTTGTAAAAATAGTCCCTTTGTAAATGACATATCCTCAAGATTTTTTTTATAAATACGGATTAGATGAACTAAAGGAAGATAAACATCTGAGACATCTTGGAGACTGATTTCATCATTAAGAGAGCGTACTGCCTCTAACTCTTCTTTACTAAGTGGAGCTAGTGAATTCTTATATAAGTCTTGCCAAATGTCACGTGAAATTTCATCGAAATTAATAAATTCATTCATAGCTGTTATTATATCATAATAAGCATTATTTCTCTATATTTCCCGCTATTATTGGGCTTTCCGCACTTATCATTTTTCAAATTGCACTTTTAGTGCACTTTTTATACTGTCACTAAATTGGTCAATTTATCCGCTACTGAATTATGTGCGTCTGGATAAAGATGACCATAAGTACCTAATGTGGTCTTCACATCACAATGACCAAGACGTTCTTTTATAATTAGGGGATTTTCTCCTAAACTAATCAAGAGCGAGGCATGTGAATGTCTCAAGTCATGAATTCTAATGCGATGCACATTACCCGCTTTCGCATACTTTGAAATAGCATAGCGTACTTCTTCTCTGTTGGGTGGATAACCGTTGTGGCTCAATACAAACTTTGTATCGGTATAATTCTTTTGAATCTCAAACCACTCATTTAAAATTTCGACAGTCTTTTTATCCAATATCACACTTCTAATACTAGCTTTTATTTTGGGGCTTGAAAATCTATAATTCTTCTTTGTCTTATAAACTAAGGTTTTATTAATTGTCAACTGGTAACTTTCTAAGTCTACATCTGACCATTGCAAGGCAAAAGCCTCTCCGCTTCTGATACCTGTCATAAACAAAAGCCATAAGGTTACAAATTTATGGTGTTCAAAGTAATTTTCTTTATCAATCTTACGAATCACCTCTGAAAATTCATCCTTTGTCCAAATATTCATCTCTTTGTTTTCAATCAAACGATTACCAATCTTCTTTGTAGGATTACTGCTAGCAATCTCCAATGTAATTGCACATTATAGCGACTGATTTCCGTAAAATATGTATGGAAATCGCAATTAACAACATCTAGTAAAACTTCTTTATGAAGTAGCGAAATCGCTGAACCATTACGATTTTCTGCGTCGATTAAAAGAAATCCACTATAACTCTCATCAATAGAGCAGGCTCCAAAGGTAATGAATTTGAAGAAAGCAGTTGTTCCAATAATTTTTCCATTCTTTTCAAGAACATAAAAATGACTCATTTCTTTAACTGCCATCGTCATCTCAAAGTCTTCACATCTTAGAAAATTACCGTCTTGAAATTGATAAGCTTTATTTTTATTAAATAATTCCACAACTTCGTAAATGTCATCTGCCCTTAAAGATCTAACACAATAATCAAAATTACCTTCCATGCTTAGTACCTTTTTTAATAATTAGATAAATCATTAATAGACCAATAGTACAAATTGATATATATAATATCATTTGATTAGAAGAAATTTCATTGTCATTCATTGTTCTTAAAATTAAACCATAAGAAACTTTATAACTGTCTTCTGTAGATTTCGGTGCTTCTGCGAATACTTCTTGAAGGCTATATGACATTAATATATTTTTGAGCAGTGCACTTACTTGTGTCAACGGAAACCATGTCATCACCTGAGCAAGGGCATCCCCAACAGACCCAATTGCAATATAGACGCCTGATAAAAATCCGATCAATGTCCCAATAATGGTACTCAAAGTACTAAATGCAGAACTAGTTTTAATAAAAGATAAAAATGGAAGTACAATAGCCGCCGACAAAAAGCAACTCATTACAATCAATCCTAGTATCTTCACAATATCAACTAAGCTAAACACTAAAAGATAGCTAAATCCATTAAACATTAGAACACCAAAAATAAAGCAAAGAGTTGTAATTAATGTGCCTAACATAACAGAGGCAATAACATAGGACAGCTCTAGTTTCCAAGTAGGGCAACTACTAATTTCAAAATC
Source organism: Lactovum sp. (assembly GCA_047974165.1). Classification (GTDB taxonomy): domain Bacteria; phylum Bacillota; class Bacilli; order Lactobacillales; family Streptococcaceae; genus Lactovum. The sequence continues at coordinate 1,345 of JBKECB010000065.1, read as the reverse complement.
TTCATTCAATTTTTTTTCTTTATCTAACACCATAACACTAAATGCTCCCAATGTTCCTGTTAAAGATACAACTGTTATAAGTCCTGAAATCAACCACAAGTTAACCATATTAACAACATCCGTGGAAACAGTTGTTGTACCCATGCTTTCCTTTATTGCATCTAATTGTAGTTGTCCCAAAAAAACTTGATACAAGACTACCAGAATAATAACCGAGAGAAAAGACATAAAGAATGCCACTTTATCCCTTGTGTACACTAGAATATTGCGTTTGATCAAAGCCATCATATTGAAGCTCCTCCTTGAATTTTATCTAGTAAATTCAAATAAGCAACTTCCAATGTTGCATTTTGAACTTCGAAATGATCAATTAATAATTGATTGTCAGAAAGAATACTTAGCATTTGCTCTGTTGTCAAATCCTTATAAATATACTCTTTTCCTTCTACGCTAGGAATAAAACCAAATTGATTAGATAGTTTCTTATTTGAGTCTTTTAACAAAATTTTCAAGTTTGTAGAAGAGTTTTTATTGATAAAATCTTCAATGGTCCCTGAATAATGAAGTTCACCCCGAATTAGAACATTTAGTTTATCACAAGAATCCATTTCTTCTAAATAATGTGTAATTAAAACAATAGTCATTTTCTCTTTTTTATTAAGTTCATAGATAGCTTTCCACAAATCATTTCTTGACTTTGGATCTAAACCTGTTGTTGGCTCATCAAGCAGAAGAATAGAAGGTCCATGCAACAAAGCTCTTGCAATGTCCACTTTTCTTTTTTGGCCACCTGAAAGCATACCGTAACGTTTTTTTCTTAGTTCCTTAATAGCTAAATATTCTTCAAATTTCTTTAAACTCTTGAATACTTCACTTTTACTCAATCCATATAACGATCCTCGTGTAATAAGATTTTCTTCTACTGTCAAACGTTCATCTAAACGACTAGACTGAAAAACAATTCCTACATGTTTATACAGTTTACTCGGATCGACCTTTTCCCCTTCAAATTGCCATTCAATACTTCCTGAATTTTTATTAATTGTTTGAATTAATATATTGAATAAGGTTGTTTTTCCAGCACCATTCGGCCCTAATAAACCATAAAATTTTCCCTCTTCAAATTCTGTAGATACGCCCTTAAGAGCTTCAAAAGTTCCATATTTTTTCTTTATGTCATTTAAAATAATTTTCATTTTTGAGATACCAAAATCCTTCCTGAAGCTACTTCTCTACGCAATTCATTTGTAATTCTAACTTCAATTTCTGAAAGTTTTCCCAGTTTTGTTAAACTTTTACACTTAATGTTCAAAGTATTTCCAGGAGAAACTAACGTTTTCAATTT
>JBKECB010000022.1:0-17644 GCA_047974165.1 Lactovum sp. | reverse complement strand
GATGCTGCTCGAGTTTTTTGGAAGTTAGATAATGCCTTTCATAAAACAATTTTCGACTCACAAAATAAGGGATTTATTTGGGACTTCATCATGTCTCAATCCTCACAATTTAACCGTTATCGCTTACTAACTGTATCTAAAGACATTGAGTATCTCAAAGAAAAAACGAGTCAACATTTAAATATTGTCAAATTTTTATCTGGTGATCTTAAAATCAATCCTAAGTTAATCTATCAAGAACATTTATTTGGCTCTCTTCAAAAAACAATGGATGAGCTAAAAGAAAAATATCCAAGTTATTTTTAATGAAAAATCAACTTCTAAATTGAGGTTGATTTTTTCTTTTATTGAATAAATAAAGGGGCATCTGAGCTTTGTAATTGATAATAATAACCTTTATTTGTCATCAACTCTAAATGCGTTCCAGTTTCTACAATTCCCTCCTTTGCCAAAACAAAAATTTGATCAGCTTTCATAATCGTAGACAAGCGATGAGCCACAATAATAACTGTTCGTCCAATACTTAATTGTTCAATTTGTTCTTGAATATATCTTTCTGTAATCGTATCTAGAGCGCTTGTTGCCTCATCTAGTAATAAAATAGGTGGGTCTTTTAGAAAAATACGTGCCAAAGAAATCCGCTGTTTTTGTCCCCCACTCAAAACAATCCCCTTTTCACCAACTTCTGTTTCCAATCCTAATTCTAAATTTTCTACAAAGTCTAAAAGTTTGGCTTTTTTTACAGCCACCATCAATTCTTCGTCACTTGCTTCAGGCTTTCCATAAAGAATATTTTCTCTAATTGTCCCATAAAAGAGTGTTACTTCTTGCTGAACATAGCCAATATTATCTCGTAAAGAGTTCAAGGTCAAATCTTTAATATCAATTCCATCAATTTTTATTTTCCCTGATGTTATATCATAAAATCTGGGGAGGAGTTGAATAATCGTACTTTTTCCAATCCCACTTTCTCCAACGAGAGCCACCATTTTCCCTGCCTGAATTTCTAAATTAAGATGACGAATCACAGGCTGTGCTTCTGTATATTCAAATCCAACATCTTCAAAAGAAATTTCCCCCTTAACATCTTTAAGTTCTACTGCTGATTTTTTCTCAATAATTTGAGGATTTATTGCCATAATCTCATTGTATCGGTCCATACTTGTAATTCCTTGTTGGAAAGACTCTACCATACTCATGATTCGATTAATTCCAGAAATTAAAATTTGGAAGAAAAGATAAAAAGCCATCAAATCACCAAATTGAATCATTTCTTTAAAAATTGCAACAGATCCTACAGCAATTAAGAGAACATTTTGAACTTGCAAAAAGAAATTATTTGTTGACATCACCATCGCCAAGTTCTTAAAAGCAATTTTCCAAAAAGAGCGATAACTTTCATTAATCTGACTGTATTGCTCAATTTCTATTTGCTGATTATTATAAGCACGCGTCAGACGGATTGCTGATAGACTACTTTCTGTCTTCGCATTGACCTCACCTAATTCATCACGAACTGCTCGCATTGACCGTTTCATTTTTCGTTGATTTTTATAAAGAATTATAAAGTGCAGAAAAATTAGCAGATAAGAAAATAACATCAGAAATAAGTTTATAGAGCCCAGATAAAAAATACCCATTAGTACAATGACGAGTGTTGAAAAGGCTTCTTCCGAGCCATGATGCGCAAACTCACTCACATAGTTTAAGTCTGTAGTTAATCTTGACAAGAGTTGTCCTGTCTTATACTTATCATAATAACTAAAATCCAGCTTTTGAAAATGCTTGAACATCTTCACACGCATCTTTTTCTCTATATTTGCACCTAAAAGATGACCATAGTAGGTTTTCATATAACTAGCAAGGGACAGGAAAAAAGTAGCCAGTAAAGCAGCAAGTGAAATCATAAGAATTGCTTTTCCATCTTTATTTGGAATATAGTCATTCAAAATAAGTCGTGTCGCAATAGGAATAATTGTCTGAAAAATAATCGTCATCAGGCAACTCAGCATGACAACTAAAAATAATTTTAGATTTTCACGATAATATGTCATTAATTGTTTAATTAGAATAATCTCACGCTCCTTTGTTATTTCTTGTTAAATATTATAACAAATTCAAATTTTTTTATATTAAAAAAGTAGATATTTTATAATTTATCTACTTGTATTTCTTATTTTTCTAATGTCTTTCTATCTAACTCCTGATAACTCATATCCCCTACTTTTTCAACTGTAAACTTTCCATCCTCATAGCTAAACTTAGTCACTGAGCCATTATCTAAATTATAAGGATGTGGACCACCTTCAGGATCAAGTAACTCTAAAAATGTTGAAATTGTCATTCCATGACTTACAACCACAATCTTTTTCGCTGACAGCTCTTGAGCTTCTTTGGCAATATCATGGAAACCTTCTAATATTCTTGTCGAAAGCTCCTCCCAAGTTTCAGCCCAACCTGCAGTATCTACATCATAAATTGCATTTGCAAGGTCTTTTGTACTTGATTTTTCATCACTTACTTCATCAAGAATACGTGGAAGTAAATCTCCAAACAAAACTGCAGAATAATCTCCATCAAAACTTCCAAAGCACCATTCGCGGATACGAGGGTCTGTTTGATAAGGAATTCCTTCATTATCACTATTTTTTAAGATTAAATTTGTCGTCTGGATAGTACGTCCTGAGTCACTTGAGTAGGCACGATCAAAATGAATCCCTTCCTTTTTAAGCCCTCTACCTAACTTTCTGATACCCTCTTCTCCTTTTTTTGTCAGAGGACTATCTGACCAACCTTGTGAGCGGCCAATTGTATTAAACATTGTTTTTCCATGACGGACGAGGTAAATTTCTAGCATATATTTCTCCTTAAATTTTTTCTACTTTAAAAGTTGAGACAGTTCTTCAGCGATTTCTATCAAGCGATCCATTTTATAAACTTGTGATATTTTATAGCCTATAAAATAAGGAGAGGTTAGAAATCTTGGAACAACTTTGCAGATTAACTTACCCTCATACTGGTAAAAAAAGAGATTGTAAGACTGACAGCGTCCTGACATAAAGTCATTTAAAAGATACTTTGCCGATATCTGCACTGCATCTGCAAAAGTATTCAAGGCAGATAGATTTGACAAGATGACATTAATTTCTACTGTTCCCATCATAGGATATGTCGATAAGTTAACGGATAAATGTTCCTCACTCAACATATCCAAACCTTTAAAGTCTTGAGCTTGAAGTTCTTCATAAGCATCCACTTCTTTTAATCCTACAATTTGAAAATGAGGATGACGTAAACTCCCTCCTGACATAGGACCAAAGTTTTTAAACATAACCACTGACTGGAAGTCGGAATTTTCCAATGTTTCCTGCCAGCAGGCCATGGCAAATTGAAAAAGCTCCTGATTTTCTTTTTTACTGTAACTTGTAATATCGCCTTCATGTTCTTTTGATTCTATCAGCACTGTCATGAGGCTATTTTCAATCGTCACAAACTTATTTTTCAACCAAATCTTATCCTTCTCAGTCTTAAAAATATCTACCAACTGATTGGGAGAACAAAAGGGACAAACTTGTTCTTCTCCTGCTGTCTGCGAATATTTCTCCTTATTAATCGTTGCATTAAAGGTCAATGGATTACGTGTATGTTTCAACATATCTTTATTGTAGCATTTAAGCTTATTTTTATCTAGTTTAATTTATTATTTTCTTTACCTTTTTATTAAATACCTACAAAAATATCTACAAGATTTTGAATTTTTTGAAAAACTGATTGTTTCTTTACATCACGTATTCCCTTCCTTCTTAACATTGAAGACAATAAGGCATCTAACTCTGCACCTGCAGAGTTAATAGTCCCTTTTGAGGTTGCATTTTCAATAAAGTATTCGGAATCTTCTTTCAAGTTTTCATCTTCTGTTAACTTTGAAATCTCAACCTTCTCTTTTTTGCATAGCTATAAAAAACCTCTAAGATTTCATCTGTCACCTTAAGCAAAGAAAAGTCTGTTTTCTCGATAAAGTCAATAATTAATTCTTCTTTAGCACATGTTCCTAAATTAGAACAAATCATACGTCGAATTTCAGTTTTTAAACTTTCTAAATTCTGATTTTCTTTTGACTTTTCTAAAATCAATACCAAGAGTTATTCTCATCTGTCTCCAGTAAATCAACATAAAACTCAATATCTGAAAAATCAACATCTGAACTTGAGTCATCATTTTTAGACAACTAATTTTTCAAAATCTCCTCTCGAATATCTACACAGACACTTTTCATATCTTACATCTGTCATTCTGAAATCTTTAATACATGACTTAAAAACTCATCAAAATTCTTTAAAATATTTTCTAACTTGAGTAAATCACCAAATAACTGAGCAAACTCTTTTTTATCTGAATCAAGTTAAATTTCAGTAGGTTCTGGAAACTTTTCAACAATCCCATGAGATAAGTCAATATAACCTTGAGTAACTTTCCAGTTTCCTCATCTATGAAACCTTAGACGTATTCTTCATAACTTTTTCTAAAATAACATTGATACTGTTTTTATCCCAAAATACCTAAATAGCATCACCTGTCACTTTTTCTAAATCACGAAAACAAACAAGATTTCCAAAGCTTTTTACTTTATTTAAAATACGATTAGTTCTTAAAAACACTTGAATTAAGCCATGCTAGCGTAAGTTTTTATCTACAAATAAAGTATTTAGCGTGGGAGCATCAAATCCTATCAAAAATATCCCTACAACAATAAGCAAATCAACCTCTTTATCTTTGACACACATAGATAAGTCTTTATAATAATTTTGAACGTCTTATCCATTCGTTGAAAAATTCGTCTTAAAGTCTTTATTATAATCTGAAATTACAGCATCCAAAAATTCTTTTGCACTTGATTTCATTGCTGTAGGTTCAAAGTTTTCCTCAGAAATATCACCAATCGCTCATATCTTTCGATGTAATTCTGAACGTTGAGCCATTTGACTGGTCTCATTTTTAATTTCCAACATATTTTATCTTCTTTATTTTCTTTATAAAAAATAGTTTTTCTTTAGCTTTAAATGCCTGCTTGACTGTGATACAATATATAAGGAATATCTATTCTAATTTTTAAAAAGGAAAAGAAAATGATCAAACCATATATTTTATTTAATCGTAACTGTGATGAAGCAGTAAACATGTATGTTAAGGCTTTTGATGGAGAAATTATATCCATGCAAAAGTATAGCGATATGCCAGAAAATCCAGATTTTCCTATCACTGAAGATATGAAAAATCTAGTTATCCACAGCTGTATCAAGCTTACTGAGGAGGGCTATATCTTTGCTTCTGACTCACAGCAAGACTATCCAGCTAGTGAGAAAGTCGTTATCAGTCTACAGCTTGACTCTGAAGAAAAAGCACGTAAAGCTTGGGATATACTTAAAATAGACGGAAAAGTACATATGGAGTTAGCCCCTGCATTCTTTAGCGATTTACATGGTTCAGTCCAAGACAAATACGGAGTAACTTGGATGTTTACTGTTGGGCAAAGATAAAAGAGGAGATTTTCATGACAAAAAAAGAATTTAAAGCAGAATCTAAGCGACTTTTAGAGATGATGGTACATTCCATTTACTCTAAAAAGGAAGTTTTTTTAAGAGAGTTGATTTCAAACTCCAGTGATGCCATTGACAAGATTTATTACAGAGCTTTGACAGATGAAAGCATTGCCTTTAATAAAGAGGATTACTACATCAAAATCACTACAGATAAAGACGCACGTACACTGACTCTCCTTGATACAGGGATTGGAATGACTGAAGAGGAGCTTGAGTCCAATCTCGGGACTATTGCTAAGAGTGGCTCATTGGCTTTTAAGTCTGAAAATGAAGCCAAGGACGGCCATGACATCATTGGCCAGTTTGGTGTGGGCTTTTATGCAGCCTTCATGGTAGCTGACCTTGTAACAGTTAAGAGTAAGGCTTTGGGAGCTGACACTGCTTTTCAATGGGAGTCTGACGGCTCTGACGGTTACAGCATCATAAGCTGCGAAAAAGAAAGTGTAGGTACTGAGATTTGCCTAACCTTAAAAGCAAATACTGAAGATGAAAATTACGATGAATTTCTTGATGAGTTTAACTTACAGACTATCATCAAAAAATACTCTGATTTCATCCGCTACCCTATCAAGATGGATGTCACAAAGTCAGAGAAAAAAGAAGGTTCTGAGGATGAGTATAGCGAATATACTGAAGAAGAAACACTCAACAGCATGGTGCCTTTGTGGCGTAAAAACAAGTCTGAGCTAACTCAAGAAGACTATGCCGCCTTTTATCATGAAAAAAGATACGGCTATGATGAGCCATTGACTCATCTTCATGTAAATGTTGAGGGAAATATCCGATATCAGTCCATCTTATACATTCCTGAAAGCATGCCTTTTAACTATTATTCTAAAGATTTTGAAAAAGGCTTAGAACTCTATGCCAATGGCGTCTTAATCATGGAGAAGTGCCCTGAGCTCTTGCCTGACTACTTTAGCTTTGTCAAGGGAATGGTAGACTCAGAAGATCTTTCTTTAAATATTTCAAGAGAAATCCTTCAGCAAGACAAACAGCTTCAGTTTATCGCTAAAAATCTTAGCAAGAAAATTAAAAATGAATTACTTACTCTGCTTAAAAATGAGCCTGAGAAATATCTTAAATTCTTTGAGTCATTTGGGCGTCAACTCAAGTACGGTGTTTACAGTGACTACGGAATGAACAAAGAGCTTTTAGAAGACTTACTTCTCTTTTACTCATCTACAGAAAAGAAGCTTATCTCTTTAGAGAGTTACATCTCAAGAATGCCTGAAGAGCAAAAGTACATCTACTACGCTACAGGCGAGTCACATGACCGTATCGATAAGCTCCCACAAACAGAGTCAGTTTCTGATAAGGGTTATGAAATTCTCTACTTTACAGATGAAATTGATGAATTTGCCATTAAAATGCTCCAAAGCTATAAGGAAAAGGAATTCAAGTCTATCTCCAGTGGAGATTTAGGCTTTGAAAATGAAGAGAGTGAAGAAGACAAGAAGAAGTCTGAAGATAATAAAGAGCTCTTTGCAGAGATGAAGACACTTTTAGATAATAAAGTAACTGACGTGAAGATTTCAACACGTTTAAAAACACATCCTGTCTGCCTATCTGCCGTTGGTGATATTTCTATTGAAATGGAAAAAGTACTGAATGCTATGCCTGAAAATCAAAATGTTCAAGCCAATAAAGTCTTAGAAATTAATCCTAAGCATGAAGTTTTCTTAGCACTGCAGTCTAGTTTTGAAAAGGACAAGGAGAAGTTTGACCTTTACACTCGTCTTCTCTATCAGCAAGCACTACTTATTGAAGGCTTGCCTCTCGAAGATCCTGTTGCCTTTACAAATGATATTTGTAAAATCATGGGCTAAAATATAAGATAAAAAACGACCTTAAGGGTCGTTTTTTATTGACTTAATTATTCGCTATGATTATCAGGACGCATAGTTGGGAAGAACAAGACATCACGGATAGACTCTGAGTTGGTCAAGAGCATCACCAAGCGGTCAATCCCAATACCCAAACCTCCTGTTGGTGGCATACCATAAGACAAGGCTTCAATAAAGTCTTCATCAATCGTGTCGGCTTCATCATTTCCAGCTGCTGCTTCTGCATTTTGAGCTTCAAAACGCTCACGCTGATCTACAGAGTCATTTAACTCTGTAAAGGCATTGGCATACTCACGGCCAAGGATAAAGAGCTCAAAACGGTCTGTAAATCGAGAATCTTCTGGATTTTTCTTTGCAAGGGGAGAGATTTCCACAGGATGACCATAGATAAAAGTTGGCTGCTCCAGTGTTTCTTCTACAAATTCTTCAAAGAACTCATTGATAATATGCCCCACACCTGAGAAATGACTTTGTACATGTACCTTTTTTTCCTTAGCGATGGCACAAGCCTCTTCAAAGCTCATTTCTTTCCAAAAGTCCACGCCAGTCACTTCCTTGATTGCATCCACCATATGCACGCGGGCAAAAGCCTTATCGAGGTTGACAAGATGCTCACCAAACTTCACTTCAGTGATTGCTGCTGCTTTCATCGCTGCATGGAAAATACCTTCTGTCAAGTCCATCACATCCTCATAGTCTGTGTAGGCAGTATAGACTTCCATGGTTGTAAATTCTGGATTATGCGAGCGATCAATTCCTTCATTACGAAAAACACGACCAAGCTCATAAACTTTCTCCATACCACCGACAATCAAGCGCTTCAAGTGTAACTCAGTCGCTACACGTAGATACATTTCGATATCTAAAGTATTATGATGTGTGATAAATGGACGGGCAGCTGCACCTCCAGCATGTACAGAAAGAATTGGCGTTTCTGTTTCTAAGTAGCCATTTTCATTCATATAAGCACGAATACCTGAGATGATTTTTGAACGTTTGACAAAGCTATCAAAAGAATCCTTATTTGTGATTAAATCTAAATAACGCTTACGCTGAGCCAGTTCTGGATCGGCAATTCCATGAAACTTATCAGGCAATGGACGTACTGCCTTAGAGAGCCAAGTAAGCTTGTCTGCACGGACGGTCAACTCTCCAGTATTCGTCTTCATAACTGGTCCTGTAATTCCAATAAAATCACCTAGATCAATATCTTTATATAAGTCAAAGTCAGCTTCAGATACCTTATCTGCACGGACATATATCTGAAATTTCCCATCACGGTCTTGCAGATGGGCAAAGCCAGCCTTTCCACTTCGACGATTTGTCATAATACGACCTGCAATGGTCACGATTTGATTAAGAGCCTCTAACTCTTCTTTTGATTTTTCTTCAAAAAGCTGACGAAGTTCTCCTGATAAGTGAGTACGTTCAAAACGCTTGCCATAAGGATCAAGTCCTAATGAGCGAAGCTTTTCTACTTTTTCAAGCCGAAAATTCATCTGGCTTTCAAGTTCTGAAATACGATTGTCTGACATAATAATTCCTTACTAATTGATATAACTTCTTATTATACCTTGCTTTTTTCCTAAAAGCAAGGAACGGGCTAAAAAAATTTTTTTATTCTTTAATCTTCGGTAAAATAAGAGAGGGTACTGACTTTATTGTTACAGTTGATGAGCCTTGAACAGATTTTGTCTCAATTGAAAGGCCATCTAAAGTTGAGAGGGTAATTTTTTCTTCTAAGCCTTTTAAGCTATAAGTATCTTTACCTTTTTTTACAACTAATTCTTCATAGCTTTTTCCCTTAACAACATTATAAAGTAACGAATCTGTAAATAAAGTATCTGATATTTTAGCTTTAGGATCGAGTATCTCTTCTATCTTAAAATCTTCAAATGTTTCTAAATAAGAGGAATAACTTGTCTCATCTGGACTTTTATACCATTCATCATTAACTTTAATGTAACTAGAGGTTGGAGTAAAGTAGATTTCAAGCTCTTCAGAATCAGAAATTACAGTTTTAACAAAAATTATTTGCTTAGATTTATCAAAAGATAAAACTATTTTATTTCCTGTAGATTTTTCTTTTTCCTCTTGACTTCCTCCCATCGTCAATTCAAGCGTTTGAATTGTCTCAGGAAAATCTAGTTCTGCTACTAATTTTTCATGGTCACTCTTCTTCCCACAAGCTGTAAGAAGAACAAGCGTGAAAATAAATATTATTATTTTTTTCATTTTATAAACTCTCTACAATGGATAAGGCTTCAAGGAATCCATTTTCAGCGACATCTGAAACAACAGATTGGGCAAGTGCTTTGAGCTCTAGAGTTGCATTTCCCATCGCAATCCCATAATCACTGATTTCAAACATCGGAATATCATTATTTCCATCACCAATGGCAATGATTTTATAGTCCTGATTTCCAATATATTTTTTGATAGCTAAATCTTTAAAGGCCCCTTTAGGCACAATTTCAATATTACTTCCTGCTGAGTTAAAAGCTTCGACTTCATAATTTTTGGATAAATAATCAAAGAGTTCTGTCTTATCTTTTTCAAAGTGGCTCTCTAGTTTATTGATTAAAAGCTCTTGACTTGATACAAAGTCATAAAGATTTTCCACCTTGATTGATTTTTCATAGACATGATTCATCATATGAGACATTGATTTTTCAAAGTCTTCTTGGGACAAATCAGGCTGGCGCCCTTTTATAATCCCGACCAACTCTTCTCTTACTTGCTGCTCACTATTTTTTTGAATATAGCGACCTTTTTCAGTATGTACGATAAGATAGTAGCCAAGCTTTTCAAAATCTTTTAAAATTTTTAAGCTATCTTTTTTTGAAACTTTTAACTTTTGGAGATACTGTCCTTTTACATAAATTTCTCCACCATTAGAACCAATCAAATCACAGTCCATATGTAACTGCTTTAGCTCATCGACAGTACGTCCACTAACAATAACAAACTTTTCTTTCATCTTGGTCATCTTTTGTTTGATATTGTCTTTAACTTTAAAATCACCTTGGATTAAAGTCCCATCAACATCGACACATACTAATTTTTCCATTTTATTCCCTTTCTTTCATTTCAAACTACTAAAGAGAGTCTGATACTGCAGCCAATAAGTCTGAAATCCCTTCAACTTTTGTTCCTCCAGCCATGGCTATATCTGGCTTACCACCACCACGACCGTCAATGTAAGACGCCAATATCTTTACAAGATTTCCTGCCTTGATATCTGACTTTTGACTTGCAACAAGTAAGCTTACTTTTCCTTCAACTTGAGCAACTAAGATCAAAATATCTGAACTTGATTTTTGCTTCCAAAGATCGGCAAGCTGTTTTAAATCTTTAACAGAGCTAACTTTTACCTCTTTTGCAATAAAATGAACTCCTGATGCTGATATCTGAGCTTGATTAAATATCTCTTCTGACTGGGCCGAGGCAAGTTGAGCAGATAGTTTTTCATTTTCTTTTTGACTTTGACGTAATTCTTCTTGAAGATTTAAAATTTTTGTTGGAAGTTGAGGGACTTGTGCCAATTTTAGACTATTTGCTGCTTCAACAAGAAGCTCTTCTTGTTCTTTAAAGGATTCATATGCCTTTTGACCTGTCAACGCAAAGAGGCGACGAACTCCTGAGCCAATCCCTTCTTCCTTGACAATCTTAAATAAGCCAATTTCTGAGGTTGTTTGAGTATGTGTCCCACCACAAAGCTCAATCGAATAATCAGCAATCTTAACTACACGTACATTTTTACCATACTTTTCACCAAAGAGAGCCATCGCTCCCATTGACTTTGCATTATTAATATCTGTCTCTACTGTCTCTATTGGAAGAGCCTGCCAGATAACTTCATTGACTTCACGCTCGATTTGGGATAGCTCTTCTTTCGTCAAAGCAGTAAAGTGTGAAAAGTCAAAGCGTAAGAAGTCAACCTCATTAAGCGAGCCTGCTTGTAGAGTATGACTTCCAACAATATGATGTAAAGCAGCATGGAGGAGGTGAGTGGCAGTATGATTTTTTTCTACCGATTGGCGGCGAGACACATCAATCTCTAACTGATAAGACTGTCCCACGGTCATTTCTGAGACCAGCTTAACTTTATGCAGATTTTGTCCATTTGGTGCTCGCTGTACATCAATCACTTCAGCTAAGATTTCTCCTAATCCATTCTTGATTAGACCATGATCAGATACTTGACCTCCCATTTCAGCATAAAAAACAGTTTGATCAAAGATTAGCTCTGCTTCATCACCAATATTTAGCTTCTCTACCTTCTCATTTTCTTTTATTGCTAAGATAAGATAGGACTTTTGTTGAGTCTTGTTATAAATAAAGATTGACTCTTCTTTGATAGACTGCAATAATTCATTTTGCAATCCCATAGATCCACCTTTTACAGATGCAGCTCTAGCACGTTCCTGCTGCTGCTTCATCTCAGCTTCAAAACCTGCACGGTCAATCTTAAATCCTGCAGCTTCTGCTAATTCTTCTGTTAGCTCAAAAGGAAAGCCGTAAGTATCATAGAGTTTAAAGATATCTTTTCCTTCAACTTTTGTCTTATTTTCTGATTTTAGTTTCTCTAGTAGGCTTTCAAACATTTTATTTCCTGCGTCAATGGTACGTAAGAAAGTTTTCTCTTCACGTTCTACAATTTGACAAATATAGTCTGATTTTTTAAGAACTTCTGGATAGTAAGAACTCATAATTTCTCCTACAATTGGGACAAGCTGACTTAAAAATTTGCCTGAAATATTTAAATTTTTTCCATGCATCACTGCTCGACGTAAAAGACGGCGAAGGACATAACCTCTTCCTTCATTTCCAGGTAATGCCCCATCTGAAATCGCAAAACTTAAGGAACGAATATGATCGGCAATCACTTTAAAACTCAGATTATCCACATCTGGATGATAAGTTTTTCCTGAAATTTCTTCAATCTTTTGAATGATAGGAAGGAATAAATCTGTATCAAAATTTGTCTTTCCTCCTTGGATAATACAAACCATGCGTTCAAGCCCCATCCCAGTATCAATATTCTTTTGAGGGAGTTCCTTATATTCCGAACGTGGGATGGACGGGTCTGCATTAAACTGTGACAGCACCAGATTCCAAATTTCGATATATCGGTCATTTTCAATATCTTCAGCCAATAATTTTAATCCAATATTTTCTGGATCAAAAGACTCACCACGATCAAAGAAGATTTCTGTATCAGGCCCACTTGGTCCAGCACCAATCTCCCAAAAATTATCTTCAATAGGGACTAAATGGTCTTCAGAAAGACCAATCTCCAGCCAACGATCATAAGTATCTTTATCTTCAGGATAGTAAGTCACATAAAGTTTTTCTTTAGGAAAGTCATACCAGTCTGGACTTGTTAATAATTCCCAAGCAAAGCTAATGGCTTCATTTCTAAAGTAATCACCAATCGAAAAATTTCCAAGCATTTCAAACATCGTATGATGACGTGCTGTCTTTCCGACATTTTCAATATCATTGGTACGAATGGCTTTTTGTGCGTTAGTAATTCTTGGATTTTCTGGAACGACAGAGCCATCAAAGTATTTTTTTAGTGTAGCAACTCCTGAATTAATCCAAAGTAATGTTGGATCATTGACAGGAACGAGGGATTGTGAAGGTTCAATCGCATGATTCTTGGACTTAAAAAAGTCAAGAAACATTTGTCGAATTTCAGTTGATGTTAATTTTTTCATATTTTCCTTTTTGTGATTCTATTCACAACTATAAAACAAACTTATCATGTTCAAGGGGCGCAAATGCACGGTACCACCCTTGTTCACGATAAGCTATCGTCTTAATTTTTTATATTTAGTTTTCTGCAGATTAGATCTACCGTTTCCCAGCAATAACGGCTCTCTGTAAGATCTTTATTATTTATTCAAGATAGTTTGAAAAGATATTGCTATAAGCAGTTTCTTTAACTGTAACATTATAATCTGTCAAGTATTCTTTGAAAACAGAAGCTACAAAAGATTCATCGCTTTCCTTTTGTGTAACAATATAATTTTTCAACTGGGCATTATATTTTGACATATCATCGCCTTTTTCTTGGTTGCTAATCATATGAACAACATAATAGCTTGAGGTTCCTGAAACTGCATCAGTAATTGGAATGATTTCAGAAGTTTCACCATCTTTTAAAGCAAAAGCAGCCTTACGCACTTCTTCATTAATTGTTGTATTAGAACTGTCAAATTTTTTACTTGTTCCATTTGAATTTTGTGTTGTTTTGAAATTCTCTAAATCATTTAAAGCAGAATCACGTGCTGTCTTTGCTTCTTCTTCACTTGAGTAAGATAAAACATAAGCTTCTACTGTTGGATGGTAGTTTTCCCACGCTTTTTTAAGTTTGGCATCTGTAAATTCAGTTTCTTCAACTTTCTTTTCAATCGCTACTTGTTGTAATAACTGTAAACGAAGAAGAGATTTATAACTTTCAGTTGTCATTCCCTCTTGAGCGAGATAAGACTCGAATGATGAGCCATAATCTGACTTCATCGAATTATATTCTTTTTGTACATCTTCTTCTGTCACTTCATCAGCAAACTCTTTCTCAAAAATTTTACTAAACGTTAAATTTTGAATTAAAGTTCCTGTACCTACTGAAGGAAAGAGAGTTGCCTCATTGTAAACATCTACAATTTGAATAGTGTCACCTTTCATTGTGACCACATTCTTATTGGCATTTTCTGATTTGCTTGAATTTGAACAAGCGGATAAGCCTAACAAAGCCAAAGCAATTGTTAGGGAGAGAATTGTTTTTTTAATCTTCAAAATATGCTCCTTTTGTGTTTAATTATAGCATAGCTTAATTTTTTTTGCATTTAATAAGTAAGAGTCCATCACCAAGTGGAAGTAAACTACTTTCTAACTTCGGATTTTCATGTACCGTTTGAAAAAGTTGATTTAAAGCTTTATGAATATTATGTTGACGTCTAGGAAGCTCATTTATATCTTTTAAAATATCTCCGGCTTGCAAGACATCATCAATCACAAGAAGACCATTATCTGATAAATTTTCTAACAAATAAGGGAGGAATTTAATGTATTGAGCCTTAGCTGAGTCCATAAAAATAAAGTCAAACTTTTGATCTTGCAAGCGAGGTAAATTTACTGCCGCATCTCCTTCAAGTAATTGAATTTGACGACGTTTATCGTATTTTTTAAAATTTTCTCGAGCAAAAACGAGCATTTCCTCAAAACGCTCAAGACTTGTAATCTTTGCCTCAGGACAAGTCTCAGCAAATAATAGGGTTGAAAATCCAATGGCTGTTCCAATTTCTAAAATCTTTTGGGGCTGCAAAAGTGAAAGTAAAAGTTTAAAATAAACAACTGTTTCATGTGGAATTACAGGAATATTGTAACTTTTAGCAAAATTTTGAATTTCTAATAAATTTCCTTCTAGAGAATTTTGTTCCTGACGCATAAACTTGAGAACCTCTGCATTTACAATTGGTCGACGCATCATAGGATTTGAACTTTTAATATATGATTCTATCATTCTTTTATTTTATCATAAAAAGCTGGACTAAAAACTTTTTCATATGGATTTTTTTCATGATAATTTAAAAATTTTCGATAATATTGAGAAAGCTCTTCTGAAATTTGACAAAACTGTTCTGTTTCTGAGCTAAATAAATCTAAACCCAATGGAAACCAATGAACGGGGAAGTCTTCATCCAATAAATTTTTTCCTTTTTTATAATAAATTTCCTGAATTTCCATCCATTTAGGCTTGCAATAATAAAGCTCTTGTTGGATAAAATGAGAAAGAAACTTATCTTTCTTCAGACTCAAGCTCTCACTTCTTTGCGCTTGAAAGGGCCGTCTCATAATTTCTAAAAAATCTAAGGACTGAAAAGAAAACTCTTCTATTAAATAAGCTATCTCTCCTCTCAAATTTTGATGGATTAAATATTTCAGTCTAATTTTTTGCCTTTTTAAGTCTAGCTCCCAACAATAAAAGCCCCTATTTTTTGAAAAATAAAGGAAATGATACTGTAAAGGACTTAACTTATTTTTTATCCATAAGTCCTTTCCTAATAACCATAAGACTTTATAGCCATGTTTTTGATAATTTCTCGTTCTCTCAAAAAGACGTTTAATAGAGAGTCTCGAGCATTGAATCTCAATAGCAATACAATCATTTATCAATATATCTGGTGTTTGCTCTAATTTTTCTAAGTATTTTTCAAGTTCTACCTTTTCAGTATTTATTAACATCTGATAGATAGACTTTTTTAACGAAAGATGCTGAAAAGATTCGTTTTCAGACCATGACTGGCAGTCTTTGAGCGAACGATGAGCAAAATGAGGAATTTTTATTGAACCAGATTTTAAAATAAGCTCTGATTTACAAGCTGGACAGGTAAATTTTTGTTTTTTAACTTTTTTACATAATAAATTTATAAATTTTCCATTTTCATCATAAGCAGTTAACATACTTTTTTATACGAAAAAAAGTTTTATTTGTTTCAAAAAAGCTCTGTAAACAGAGCTTAAAATATGGAGGGCAGTTTTTATTTAAAGATAAAGTAGAGAATAAAGACAAGGTCCATTGCCCAAACAATTGGCTGAACATCTTTATAACGCTTCGAAGCAATACAAGCAACTGTATAAATAAGAAAACCAATGGCGATCCCATCTGAGATAGAATAAGTCAAGACCATCATCAAGATTGTAAAGAAAGCTGCTCCTGCAATACACATATCTGCCCAATCAATTTCACGCATTTGTTGAACCATAAAGACTCCCACAATAATTAAAGCTGGGGCTGTTACTGCACTTGTAACAACAGATAAAAGTGGGGCAAAGAAAATTGACAAGAAGAATAAAGCACCTGTAACACATGCAGTAAGTCCTGTTCGTCCGCCTGCTGCAACACCTGAACCTGATTCAACAAAGGATGTAACTGTTGATGTTCCTAAGGCTGCACCTACAACAGTTCCAAGAGAATCTGCAAGTAAAGCTCTTTCAACACCTTCCATTTCTCCTTCTTCGTTGATCAAGCCAATATCATTTCCAACCGCAACGAGAGTCCCTGCAGTATCAAAGAAATCAACGAAAAGGAAAGAAAAAATGATAAGAACAGCTGCTGGACTAGAGAATAACTCTGAAAAGCCAGAACTAAAAGACATAAAGGTTGACATATCAAAGTCAAAAGATACAAGAGCTGAAGGAAGTGTTGGAAGTCCTTCACCCAAGCCCATCAAGCCCATAATAACACCTAGAGCTGCTGTAATTACAAGACCCCAAAAAACTGCTGCAGGGATATTTTTCATAACAAGAACAAGAGTAATAAGCACTCCTAGCACTGCTAAGAGAACAACCGGATCTTTTAAATCTCCTAAAGCAACAAAGGTCGCTTCGCTAGCTACAACAATCCCTGCATTTTTTAAACCAATAAAAGCGATAAAAAATCCAATACCTGCTCCAATCGCCATCTTCATGTCTTTAGGAATTGAGTTAATAATAAGTTTCCTTATTCCAGTAACTGATATAATTAAAAAGACAACTCCAGAAACAAAAACTGAGGCAAGTCCAGCCTGCCAAGAAAGTCCAAAGACTCCAACTGGACCACAGACCGTGAAAGCAAAGAGAGCATTCACCCCCATACCTGGAGCCAGACCAATTGGGTAATTTGCAAGTAGACCCATCAGTATAGAAGCCACCGCTGCTGACAAGGCGGTTGATAAGAAAATTGCCGATGTTGGCATTCCTGTTGCACTTAAAACTTGCGGATTGACAAAAAGGATATATGACATGGCAAAAAATGTTGTCACACCAGCCATAATCTCAGTACTAACGGTTGTTCCGTTCTTCTTAAGTTTAAATAACTTTTCCAAAATTTCTCCTTCATTTTGCTTTGAGATGATCTCCACTTTAATTTAGTTAAAAATAATTACAAAACTATTTTAAGAAATTTTTAGAAAAAATTCGACTATTTTTTTAAAAAAGAAATTTTTTATTCTGAAATGTTCGGATTTTGATTATTTTATATTTATAATATAAAAAAACCAAAGATTTATACTTTGGCAAAAAAAAAAGGAAGCGAACGACGGGATTCGAACCCGCGACAGCTACCATGGCAAGGTAGGGCTCTACCCCTGAGCTACGTTCGCAAAATAATTTAATGATAAATATAACAAAAATTTTTCTCTCGAAAAA
>JBKECB010000073.1:0-21560 GCA_047974165.1 Lactovum sp. | reverse complement strand
ATAACAAGTATTATTTAAAGATAAGAGTCGCTTGAAGGAAGTAAATAAATTATTAAGTCTTTTTTGTGTAAAAAGATAATAAAGATGATAGAATTTAGTTATGAAGATAGATTTTACAGAGCCTACGATGCTTTTGATTTATGAGCTTATTATTGTATTTATTAATGTCCTTCTTTCTTGCGTCATTATTTTTCGCGAGCGAAGAAATACAAGCTCCACTTGGTCTTGGCTTTTCTTTGTAAATATTATTCCAATTTTTGGTTTTTTAGCTTATTTGCTAGTTGGTCGTGGGATTTCACATCGTAAAATTTTTAAACTTCAAAGTGAAATTCAACCTCATTATGAGCAAGAACTTGCAGTGACCAAGGATCTCTTAGATAAAAATAAATTATTTACAAAATTTACAGATAATTATGGGGTTGGTCAGCTTATTCATTTTTTGTATAATGAAGAAAAGTCTCTAATTTCAACAAATACGAGTATTCATTTGTATGATGATGGGCGTGAGAAGTTTGATGCTTTAATCAAAGATATTTCTGAAGCTCAAGAGCATATTCATCTGGAGTATTATATTTTTAGATTAGACAAATTAGGGATGGAAATTTATCAGGAATTAATTGCGGCAGCTAAGCGTGGAGTTGAAGTTCGCCTTTTAATCGATGCTTGGGGTTCTCACGAAACACGGAAGAAAGATTTTCAGGAATTAGAACGAGTGGGTGGAAAATTTGCTTATTTCTTTCCTTCAATCATTCCTCGACTAAATCCCAAATTTAATTATCGCCTTCATCGAAAAATTGTGATTATAGATGGCTTGATTGCTTATACAGGTGGTTTTAATGTAGGTGAAGAATATGCAACTGTTACAAAAAAATTTGGATACTGGCGGGATAATCACTTACGCTTGACAGGGGATGTTGTCTATAATTTACAAGACCGTTTTATCATGGATTGGAACAGCCAGCATCATGATGAGATAAAAAAATTTGCTCAAAATTATTATCCTAAAGTAGCTGTAGTCGGAAATATTGTGACTCAGTTTGCAAGCTCTGGACCAGATGATCGACGTCAACAAATTAAGTATGCTTATATAAAGTTAATAAACTCAGCTAAAAGTGAGATTATTATTCAAACACCATATTATATCCCAGACCCTCCCTTGCATGATGCCCTAAAGCTTGCGTTAAAGTCAGGAGTTCAAGTCCGTTTATTAATTCCTAATAAGCCAGACCATCCCTTAGTTTACTGGGCGACTTATTATTATGCTGCAAGTTTACTTAACTATGGAGCCGAAGTTTATACTTATGAAAATGGATTTATCCATGCTAAAACAATGATTATAGATGGTCAGTTTTCATCAGTAGGCTCAGCAAATTTTGATAATCGAAGTTTTAAGCTTGATTTTGAGGCCAATCTATTTATTTATAACCAAGAGTTTTCACAGCATTTGAGAAATAAATTTTTAAATGATTTAAAGGTATCACGTGAGTTAACACTAAAACGATATAATGAGCGGGATTACTTAATTCGATTTAAAGAAGGAATTGCTCGTCTAATTGGTCCATTATTATAAAAAAATCAACAAAACTGTTGATTTTTCTTATTGTAAAGGAAAGAAAAGTAGAGAGAAGAAGATGACTTATGATATAATTTTCTTAGTAAAGTTTTAGAAAATAGATAAGAGTAAAATTAATGAGGAAAAAATGGAGAAATTAGATTTAGTAATTATTACAGGTATGTCAGGAGCAGGAAAGACGGTTGCGATTCAATCCTTTGAGGACATGGGTTATTTTACCGTTGATAATATGCCTCCCAACTTGATTGAAAAATTTGTAGATTTATTGATTGGTGATAAAAGTTCGATTGATAAGCTAGCATTAGTTGTTGATATGCGAAGTCGAGACTTTTTTGAGAATCTTCAAAGTATTGTGACAGAGTTATTAGATGATTCAGAGATTAATTTTAGACTTCTCTTTTTAGACGCCACAAATGAAGAGTTGGTTTCACGTTATAAAGAAACACGCCGTAGTCATCCTTTATCTACTGAAGGACGGACTTTGGATGGGATTCATAGAGAAAGAATAATTTTAGAGCCATTTAAATCTTTGTCAAACACAGTGATCGATACAAGTCAATTAACACCTAGAGAGTTACGTGGAAATATTTTAAAAAACTTTTCAGAGCAAGATACCAAAACTTTTCGCATTGAAGTCTTATCTTTTGGTTTTAAGTATGGCATCCCATTAGATGCTGATCTGGTATTTGATGTTCGCTTTTTACCTAACCCTCACTATATTGCTGAGCTTAGAAATTTTACAGGCCAGGACAAGGCGGTTTATGATTATGTCATGGATAGTTCAAACTCTGAGAATTTTAATCAAAATTTAATGAATTTATTAATCCCTCTACTTCCATCCTATAAAAAAGAAGGTAAGTCTGTCCTGACAATAGCCTTTGGATGTACAGGTGGACAGCATCGTTCAGTTGCTTTTGCTGAAAGACTCTCAAAAGCTTTAGAGAAAGATTGGCCAGTTAATTGTTCACATCGAGATAAGGATAAACGTAAAGAGACTGTTAATCGTTCTTAAAATTAAAAGAGGGTAAGAAATGTAAATTTCTTAATGGGGAGATATGAGAAAAACAAAAATTGTAGTCATTGGTGGAGGTACAGGAATACCAGTGATTTTAGATTCACTAAGAAAAGAAAATGTAGATTTGACGGCTATTGTAACGGTTGCAGATGATGGAGGCTCATCAGGTCAGCTGAGATCAGTTATTGATATTGCACCACCTGGAGACTTGAGAAATGTGTTGATTGCAATGTCGGATATGCCAAGGCTTTATGAACAGATTTTTCAATACCGTTTTTCTAAAGATGATGGTCCACTTGCAGGTCACCCTTTAGGAAATTTATTAATTGCAGGAGTTTCTGAAATGAGAGGATCTACTTATTCAGCTCTTCAGATGCTCACTCAGTTTTTCCATATTGAAGGAAAGATTTATCCTGTCTCAGAAAAAGCACTGACTTTACATGCAATTTTTCAAGATGGATATGAAGTTATTGGTGAATCTCAAATTGCAAAATATAAAGGCTTGATTGATCAAGTTTATGTAAAAGAAACACTGACAGGAAACAATGCTGTTGCTTCACCTAAAGTTGTTCAGTCTATCTTAGAAGCAGATACCATTGTTTTAGGACCGGGCTCACTCTTTACATCAATATTGCCTAATCTTGTGATTGAAGAAATTGGTGAAGCCTTAAGAAATACAAAAGCTCAGGTTGTTTATGTTTGTAATATTATGACTCAGCGTGGTGAAACAGAACATTTTACAGATTCAGATCATGTACGCGTCTTACATGAGCATCTGAAGAGTAATTTTATTGATACTGTACTTGTGAATTCAGAAACAGTTCCTTATGACTATATGAATACGTATAAATTTGATGAATACTTGGTCCAAGTTAAACATGACTTTCCTGGATTAGAAAAAGAAGGGGTTAAGATTATTTCGAGTAATTTTTTAAAGTTGAAGGATGGTGGTGCTTTTCATGATGGTTCATCAGTCACACAAGAATTACTAAAAATAAGTGAGTATCGAAATGAGCTTTAGTTCAGAAGTAAAAAAAGAACTTACAGCAATGCCAGCTACTACAGGAACGATGATGGCTTTGGTAAGAATGAATGGAAGTCTAAATTTAGGAAAAGAATTGACCCTGTCCATTCGCTTTGAGAATTCAGCAATTGCACAGTATATTTACCGTGGATTTAGTGAACTCTATGAAATATCAGCTAATTTGCAGGTTCACCAAAAATCAAACCTTTCAAAAAATAGGGTTTATACTGTTTGTATTGAGCAAGAAGTTGAAGCCTTATTAGATGAGCTATCTCTTGCAGATAGCTTATTGCTTGATTCAGGCTTACCTGAACTTATAAAAAATGATCAATTTTTACAAGCAGATTATCTACGTGGAACATTTTTATCTTCAGGTTCAATTACAAATTTAGACAGGACAAGCTACCAGCTTGCGATAAGGAATAATTATCAAGAGCATGCTGAGGATTTAATTGCTCTTTTAAAAAACTACCAGCTAAATGCTCGACTGATTGAGAAAAAAGGGTGTTTTATTAGTTATTTGACAAAGGCAGAGGAAATTGGAGATTTTTTAACGATAATTGGAGCAATGAAATCAAAGTTTCGCTTTGAAGAAACAAAGATTTTACATGAAATGCGCGGTTTGGCAAATCGACAATCAAATTTTCAATCAGCTAATATTGATAAAACTGTTGCAGCTTCACAAGAGTTAATTAAAGTTATCAAAAAACTAGAAGCAGAAAATGAACTTCCAACTCAACTTTATGATATTGCCAGACTTCGTTTGGAGTATCCTGAAGCAACGCTAACAGAGCTTGGGCAACTTCATGAGCCACCACTTAGTAAGTCAGCTGTCAATCATCGTTTAAGAAAAATTTCAAGTTTAAGAAAGATTTAATTGCTAATATTTAATGAAATAAGATGTGTGTCTTTATCATTATATATCCGACATAAATAGTAAAGCAAAGCTGCCTCAACAGTATCTAGATAATTTAAATCTGTCTGTCGGCTAAATTTTTCTAATCGATATTTGACTGTATTTCGATGAATAAAATAATGATCCGCAGTTTCTTTTAGAGAACGATTAGATTCAAAATAAAAAACATAAATTTTTGTCATTTCATTTAATGTTGCTTTATCAATCTGATGTAGAAATCTATCGAGCAGCTTTACTTTTGCAGTATTTGGAATAGTATTAATTAATAACTCTGTTTTTAAATGTTGATAGGGACAATAAGGAATGTTATATTTTTCATAGACACGAAGTGAACTGACAGATTCAAAATAACTGTCAGATAAATTATCAAAATGATATTTTGTTTCACCAAAGCCAATTTTATAGTTAAGCTTTGTATATTTTAAATTTAGTTGATAAAAACTATCATCATTGGATAAGGTTACCAAAGACCCTCCTATTTTTGCAACACAAAGATGCTCGTTTTTTCTTAGAGAAGAATAAAGCTTAGCTAAAGTCTCTTCATCTGCTGAAAGAGATGAAAAAATAAATTGACTTGTATCGCTAAAAAAGTCATGTATCTTATCATTGAGAAAACCTACCTGTTTAAGTATAATCATTTCAATAATACTTCGCATCTCACTTTCAATATAATTTTTTCGATTAGAAAAATAAAGTTCTTTGATTAAGGTTTCAGTCAATGATTTGGCTACTCTTGCAATGGTTGCAAAATTACTAGGATTTCCTGTAATGCCAATAACTCCAATAACTTTATACTCAAACTCAATAGGAATATTGACACCTGCTCTCACATTTTCAATTGAGTTGTTAGATTGTACGCAAATGTCATTTTCAAGTGCAGCTTGATGGGCAACTTTGTGATACTTCCCTAAACGCTCTTTGTCTGTACTTGAGGTAATAATACCATCTACCGAGATGATATTAACATGAGTTTTTAGTATTTTGTGTAATTCAAAACTTATCTTGTCACCGGTTCTTTTATCAATTTCCATAAATGTATTTTAGCATAAAAAATACATTTTTTTTATGTCCTTAAGAACATTGTAAACGTTTGCGAGATATCATAAAATAAATGTAGGAGGGATTATGAAAAAAATAGAATTATTCCAAGAAATATATGGTGAAAAATATGTTGCCCAATTTAAAGATTTTCTTGGAAGATATCCTAGTGAGAAATCAAATTATAAGTTAGATCAGACAGATTCTTTTCTAATTAGCTATGCAGATAGCATTATAAGTAATAAAAAAGCATTTAATTCATTATTTGAATTATTAGATGAATATCTTGAAAATACAATTAAAAATGTACATATTTTACCAATGTATCCATTTACAAGCGATGATGGATTTAGTGTTGTTGATTATGAAAAAATAAGAGAAGATTTGGGAAATTGGGAAGATTTAGAAGGATATGCTAAGCGATATGGATTGATGTACGATTTTGTGATAAATCATATTTCAGCCTCATCCACTTGGTTTAAAGATTATCTTAAGGGAAAAAATAACTATTTTATTGAGTATGATGAAAACTTTGATACAAGTCAAGTTGTTCGCCCTCGAGCAAGCCCATTATTTTCTGAAATTGAAGGAAAAAAAGTATGGACGACTTTTAGTGAGGACCAGATAGATTTAAACTTTAAAGAATATAAAGTTTTTGAAGAAGCTACTCGGATTTTGATTAGCTATTGTCAAAAAGGAGCACGTTTTATACGTCTGGACGCGATTGGATTTATGTGGAAAGAATCAGCAACAAGTTGTATTCATCTAGAAAATACACATAAAATCATTAAGCTTTGGCGGCTAATATTAGATGATTTGTTTTCAGATAAATTTTTAATTACAGAAACGAATGTGCCGCATGAAGAAAATATCAGTTATTTTGGTAATTCAGATGAAGCACATATGGTTTATAACTTTGCCTTACCTCCACTTGTAGCTGATGCAATTTTAACAGGTAAGTCTAACTATATCACTCAGTGGATAAGTCAGCTGGAAGAAAAAGAAAATTGCAGCTATTTTAATTTTTTATCCTCACATGATGGCATAGGTCTAAGGCCTGTAGAGAATATATTGGCAAAAGAAAATATCCAAAATATTGTAAATAATACAACTAAAAAATTAGGGAAAATAAATTATAAAAGTAATGTCGATGGCAGTCAGTCTCCTTACGAATGTAATATTAATTATTATAGTTTGCTAAAAGAAAATGATGAATTTGATTATAAACGTCTATTGTCTGCAGTATTTATTTTAAACTCATTAAAGGGCTGTCCAGCAATTTATATTCATACCTTATTAGGTTCTGAAAATGATATTAAAGGAATGGAAGAAAGTGGAATTAATCGACGAATTAATCGTGAACAACTTCAAAAAGATAAGTTAGAATTAGAACTTTCCCAAGAAACTGAAAGAAAAAAGATACTTGAAGGTATAAAAGAACAACTTAAATTAAGAAAAGAAAATCCAGCTTTTAGTCCTTATAGTAGTCAAAAAATTGAAAATTATACTGACTCTGTCATTGTTATTAATAGAAAGGGAGGAGGTCAAGAGGTAACTTGTATCGTTAATATTTCAAATCAAAAAATTGAGTTAACTCAAAAAATAAGTGGTTATAGTTTATTAGATTATAAAAATCTAGAAATTTCAGAATTAGAAGCATATCAGTATATGTGGATTGAAAGGAAATAATATAAAATGAAAAAAATAATAGGTTTATTAATGATTGCTTTATTTATGCTTGCAGGTTGTTCGTCGGCTAAAGAAAGTAAAAAAGTAGAGATAGAATTTCAACATTCAATGGTAGAACAAGAACGTATCGATGCCATTCAAGTTGTAATTGATGAATTTAATGAAAAAAATTCAGATATTATTGTAACTCAAGTTCCAGTCAATGAAGATGCGTATAATGAAAAAATTGTGACCCAAGGATCTGCTGGTCAACTTCCAGCAGTGATGCAAGTCGGTAAGGATGTTCTAGGAACAATGAGCGGCTATAATTATATTGATACAGATTCTAACAATAC
The DNA here is from genome assembly GCA_047974165.1 of Lactovum sp. Lineage (GTDB taxonomy): Bacteria > Bacillota > Bacilli > Lactobacillales > Streptococcaceae > Lactovum. Next base: position 13,970 of record JBKECB010000073.1, on the reverse strand, counting down.
AATTATGGAAACTTTAGGAGCTGATAAATTTTACGAAGGTGTACTTGAGTTAAGTAAGGATGAGTTAGGAGAAAATTACTTAATGCTTCCAAATGATGCCTGGGTACAAGGTATCTGGTACAATAAGGACCTTTTTGAAAAAGAAAACTTAGAAGCACCAACAAATTACGAGACTATCTTGGCTGCTGCAAAAGCTCTACAGACAGACTCAACTTATGGGATTGTAGTTCCAAGTGATGAGTCAACATTTACACAACAAGTATTTTCACAACTGGCTTTAGCAAATGAAGCAAATATTGTAAATAATAAAGGTGAAATTACCTTTGATACAAATGAAATGAAAGAATCAATGACTCAATACTCAGAGTTGTCAAAGTATTCACAAGAAGGCAGCGTCAATATTGATCAAGTTAAAGATACTTTCTTATCTGGAAAAACAAATATGGTTTTCTACTCAACTTATATGTTCCCAGCATTAACTGAAGCTGGAACAGTAGATTCATTTGGATTTACACCTTTAATGGATGCTCAATCTAATCCTGTTGCATTTGGAAATCCTTCTGGTTTGACGGTTACAAATGGATTAAAAGAAGAAGAAAAATCAGCAGCCATCAAGTTTACAGAATATATGATGCAGTCAGAACAAATGGTGAAGTGGAATCTAATGACTGTTGGAGGAGGACTTCCTTCACGCCCAGATGTTTTAAACTCAGAAGAATACCAATCCAATGAAGTTGTGAAACAAATGTCAGATTTGATGCCATTACTTGAGGATTCATTAAAAGGAATGCAATCTTTTGGAACAGTTGAAGGTAAAAATTACAATATTTTAGGTCCTGTTACAGATGCAAGAACTATTTCAATGTCTATTAACCAAATTTTGGTCCATGATGCAGATGTAAGTTCAACAGTTAAAGAAGCGCAAACTGCGATGGAAGCTTTAAAATAATGAAAGAAAAGAGAATAGCTTATTTATTAATGGCACCAACGGCACTAGTTTTACTAGTGCTAGTTGGTTATCCTATTATATTTAATCTTGTGATTAGTTTACAAGAGGTCTCATTGGCTTTTGGTATTGATTCAACATTTAATAATTTTAAGAACTATACAAGTGTTTTAACTGATTCAGAATTTTGGATGTCTCTATTAACGACAATTTTATATACTGGTTTTGTTGTTATCGCAAGTACAGGACTGGGTCTTTTTGTTGCCTTGATGTTAAGCCGTGATTTTTATGGTAAAAAGATAGCGAATGCCTTAATCTTAGTCTCTTACGTTGTTCCCTCTCTTGCGTCAATTTATATTTTTAAATATATGTTTGATACAAATTATGGAATTGTGAATTACTTTTTAATGGATACCTTAAGCTTAGTAGAAAAAACTCCACTTTGGTTTGACAAACCTGTCCTATCTTTTTGTTTGGTTACTTTATTTGCAGTATGGAGATATTTTCCTTATGCTTATCTCTCCTTTTATGCCATTTTAAAAACAATTGATCAGTCACAGTACGAAGCTGCAATGATTGATGGGGCAACAAAGTTCGTTATTTTTAGAAAAATTACTCTACCAAGTGTGATGCCAGTATTGGTTACAGTTGTGATTTTAAGATCGATTTGGATGTTTTATATGTATACAGATGTTGCCTTATTAACTAATCAAGTAGATATTTTAGGGACTTATATGTATGATAAGGCATTTGTTAGTAATATGTTGGGACAAGGAGCAGCAATTTCAGTTATCATGTTTGCCTTTATCTTCCCATTTACAAGATTAATTAGAAAGGCAATAGTATGAAGACAAATAAAAAATTAAATACTTTGATTGTTCTTTTAATCTTAGCTGTCAGCCTCTTTCCTTTCTGGATTATGTTAAATGTAAGTTTGATGAACACCTCAGAAGCCATAAGTTCTCAACCACATATTTTAGTTCAGCATCCAAGTTTGGATAATTATATCAATGTCTTTATGAGTGAGAGCTCACCTTGGGTAAAATACTTTGTCAACAGCTTTGTTGTTGCAATGGCCACCGCTACAGTATCTACTTTATTAGCTATATTTTCTGGGTATAGTTTGGCACGTCTTTCCTTCATTGGGAAAACAACGATTTCTAATAGCTTTTATGTTATTTATATGTTCTCAGGACTTTTGCTACTTGTTCCTCTTTATCGAATTATTTCGTCTGTCGGTTTATATGGAACACGAACTTCCTTAGTTTTAGCGATGGTTGTACAAACTCTTCCAACTGCTGTTTTTATGATGAAGAGTTTTTATGAAAATATCCCAGAAGAATTAGAGGAAGCAGCATTAGTAGATGGATTAAATAGGTTTCAAGTAATTTTAAAAATTATTATGCCCATCTCGATTAACGGTATTGTGTCATCTTTTGTTTACTGTGCGATGATTGCTTGGAATGATTATTTATTTGCGTCAGTATTTTTAAAACTCCCAGAGAATTTTACCATCGCTCTAGGATTAAATAATTTATTTTCTATGCCAGATAAGATCTGGGGTGAAATGATGGCAGTAAGTTTATTGACTTCGGTTCCTATCGTTGTCATGTATGCGATATCACAGCGTTTGATTAATGATGATGTCACTAAAGGAGGGATAAAATAATGAAAATTGGCGTACAAAATAATCTAATGTTAGAAGAAGATTTGGTTGAAAAAGCGAAGTATTTACAAAGTTTAGGTATTCAATCCTTTGAAATAGATGGTGCAGTTCTTCTTGAAAAATTTGATGAAGTTAAAGAAATGACAAAATATGTTCAAGTTAACTCAGTGTGTGCGGGCTATCGCCATTGGATTGGCTCTTATGAAGAAGTAGAGCGTACAGAGTGCCTTCATGACTTGGAAAAAATTATTAAAAAACTTGATAAATTATCTGGGGGGGGAATTGTTGTTCCCGGAGCTTGGGCTTTAGGAACTTATCGATTACCTAAAATGAATCCGATACGATCAGAAGAAGAAACATTTCAAGTATTGAGTGATTCCTTAAAAAAATTGGATAAAATTTGCGAAGGAACAAAGGTAAAAATTTATTTGGAACCCTTAAATAGATATCAAGATTTTCAAATTAATACTTTAAAAGATGCTGTTGATTTAATTGAAAAAAATCAACTAAAAAATATCCTGATTACTGCAGATTTATATCATATGAATATAGAGGAAGATAATATTATCCAATCAATCAAAGAAAATATCAAGTATATTGGTCATGTTCATCTTGCAGAAAATCATCGCTTCGAGCCAGGGACAGGCTCTATAAATTTTAAAGAAATTTTTAAAGTTTATGATGACTTAGGATTTACAGGAAATGCTGTGCTGGAATGTCGATTTAAAAAAGAGACAAAAGAAGCTTTTGAAGCAGCTATAAATTATTTAAAAGGATAAGATGAAAAATATAGCAATAATTGGTGCAGGTCAGATATTTGAAACGGTTCATTTACAAGCAATTAATGAAAGAAAAGATATTGGAGAAATATATGTGGTAGAAAAAAATCTACAACGAAAAGAAGAACTATTAAAAAAATATCCTTATCTTATAATTTATGAAGAGTTAGATTTAATGCTAAAGGAGCAGTCGATTTCTGATGCGATTGTCTGTGTTCCAAACAAGTTTCACTTTGAAGTAACGGTTAAGTTATTAGAAGCTCGTATAAATGTTTTATGTGAGAAACCTCCAGCTATTTCAAGTAAAGAAGCATTTGAAATGTGGCAGATTGCTAAAAAAAATAATGTCAAACTCTTTTATAATTTTCATTTACGTCAAATTAAAAGTTATGATTATTTTAAAAATCATGTAAAAGATAGCTACAGTATTGATCTTAAAGCTTTAAGGAGACGTGGAATCCCAGGCTGGGGAACATTTATAAATAAAGAAATTCAAGGTGGTGGAGCTTTAATTGACTTAGGTAGTCACTATCTTGATTTAGTACTTTCTTTATTAGAGAGTTATCAATTTGAAAGTATACAAGCCCTAACAGATGATTATATTGGAAAAAATGAATCTACAGGAGATTTTGGAAGTTGGGAGTCTAAAAAATTTACAGTAGAAAATTTTTGTAGTGTTAGTTTAAAGTCAACTTTCCTTCTTAGCCTTCAATGTGCATTTGCCCATAATATTTCAGAAAAGGATAATTATCAGGCAATAATTTATACACATCAAGGGCGTTTAGAATTGCTTAATCAAAAGCATTATGACAGTCAAAATCAACTTATTTTTGATGGAAAAGAAGAGATAGATCAACAAAAATTAAGAATCAAATCCTCGTCAGAGTTTTTAAATGAAAGTTATCATAATATGTGTGATGGCAAACATGGATATCTCATCCAAGAGTTAATAGAAAAGATATATGAAAGTGCAGGAAATATAAATGAATAAAGTATTGGTAAATCTTCCTAAAGGAATGATTACAGATAAAAAGTTAAAAGAGATTTTCAATCAATTAGAAGAAAGTTATAAAGTAGAATATACTTCATACGCAAGTCAAGAAGAATTTGAAAAAAATATGTCTGAAGTTTCTGGAATTGTGATGTGGACCTTCCCTGAATTTGATAAGAATTTTTTCGAAAGTCATAAGGAGCTTAAAATTGTTGCAAAATTAAATTCATCGAAGGCAACAGTAGAAGCAGCTATTGGAACAGGAGTACAAGTTACAGACTATCGTCATTTATGGTCACCGACTGTTTCTGAGTTAGCCATGACTTTTACTTTGACTGGACTACGAAAAGTAAGCCAGCTTCATATGGATATGAGAGAAGGAAAAGAGTACTGGGTTTCTAATATTTCAACAGATATGCCTGCTGAGCATAAGAGCTTATTTTCAGCTAAGCTTGCAATTATTGGCTATGGTAAAATTGGTCAACTTTATCGTAAAATGTTAAAGCCTTTTAATTGTGAAGTTCATGCTTATGACCCATATCTACCTGAGAATATCTTTGAAGAGCAAGGGATTTCTAAACTGGAAAAAGTAACAGACTTAGATGAAAGCTATGATGTGATTGTCTGCTGTGCAGCAAATACAACAGAAACTTATAAGCTTATGAGTAAAGAGGTAATTGAATCTTTAGCATCAGATGTTATTTTTATCAATGTTGGCCGCTCACACTTATTAGATAATGAAGCTTTATATGAAAGGTTGCTAAGAGGTGAGATGTATGCTTATTTAGATGTTTTTGAAGTTGAACCTCTGCCCTTAGAAAGTAAATGGCGCGGGTTAAAGAATGCCTATCTTTCCCCTCATGTAGCTGGAACTTTCTGGGCTTTAACGACAATTTTTGATGCGATTTTAGAAGATTTAAAGACTGTAATGATAGAAAACAAATTATCAAAATATGCAACAGATGAAACAGCATTGAACAGTTTACGAGATTATAAGGATTAATATGAATTTCTTAATCTCAGATGAAGAACTAAAAGTTAATTTAAAAACTTATGATATTAATCTTTTTCCAAAAGAAGAAAGTTTAATGTCGATTGGGAATGGAAGGATTGTTTCAAGAGGGACAAATGATGAAATAAATACTTTCTACTCTCGTGAAAGTTATAAAAGTGGATTTTTTGATAAAAATAGAGAATATGAAGCTGAGGAGCTTGTCAATCTACCTGATAGCTTTGAGTATCAAATTCTAGTTAATGGAAAAAAATTAGACTTAAATTCAACAAATATTTATGATTATAAGAAGACACTAGATTTACGTTATGGTATTTTATCTCGCTCTTTTATGGTTTATCATGGTGAGTTAGAGATATTTATAAAAACTAAAAAGTATTGTGACATGTATCAAAAAGATTTGTTATTACAAAATATGTATTTTTCAGCAAATAAGTCTTGTGAAATAAAAATTATTGATAAGATAGATGGTCAGTATAATAACCAAGGATTAGAACATTTTATCTACGATGAAAAGTATGTAAAAAATAACTCACTTTATTATTTTACAAAGACTGCAAATGATCAAAAACTTTATATAAAAAGTAAGCTTGAAAGTGAACAAGAATTAAGTCATAATTATTCAATTAAGAGGAAGGTTATTTTTAGAGAAAGTTTATTTTCCTTATCTAGGGGTCAAGAAGTAGAGCTTAAAAAAATAATAAGTTATTCAAGAGAGGGTTTTGTTGAATTAGATTCTAATTTAGACTTACATAAACAAGAGTGGGATAAAATCTGGTCACAAGTTCGAGTAAGGCTTGAAGCTGATCAAGAAGTTCAGCAAGTTCTTGATTTTTCAACTTACCATTTAATTATAAATAGTAATTTAGAAGATGAAAATACAAATCTTGCTGCCAAAGGAATGACTGGGTTTGGCTATAAAGGTCATAGCTTTTGGGATACAGAAGTCTTCTTGCTTCCTTTTTATATCTCTAACTTCCCTAAAAAAGCTCAAAGTTTATTAAAGTATAGAACAAATTCACTTGATCAGGCGATTAAAAAAGCAAAAAAATATCGATTTAAAGGAGCTATGTATCCTTGGGAAGGAACTTTACCAAGCTCAGAAGATGCAACTCCTGAATATGGACCAATCAATATAAAGACGGGAAAAGTTGAAAAAATAATTAATGCTGAAAAAGAATTACATATTAATTCAGCGGTTATTTATGGATTTGAAAGTTATTATAATCATACAAAAGATAAAGCCTTCATAAAAGAATATGGAGTAAGAGTTTTACTTGAAATTGCTAAATTTTGGCTTTCTCGATTAACATTTAATCCTGCGCGTAATGAATATGAGATTTTAAATGTGGTTGGTCCAGATGAGTATAAGGAACATGTTAATAATAATATGTATACAAATTATACAGCTCAAAGGACAATAAAATTAATTATAAAATGGAAAAATCTATGAATTATTGTAGATAAAGAATTGCTAGATTTTGATTTAGAAAAAGCAGAAAAAATTGCTGATAAAATTAAATTACAAAAGGTAAATTCAGAGAATATAATTCCTCAAGATGAGAGTTATTTAACATTAAAAAAGATTGATCTTTCTTCATTTAAAGAAAGTGAAAAAGTAGCAACGATAAATAATGTTTACTCAATGACTGAAAAGTGTCAAATTCAAGTAGGGAAGCAGGCAGATCTCTTACTGTTATTTCAAATGTACAGAGAAGAGTTTGATCTAAAAGTAATTGCAGATAATTTTATTTATTATGAAGATAAATGTCTACATGATTCAAGTTTGTCTTTGGTCACGCATAGTATTATTTCTTCAGATTTGAAAAATAAAGAATTAGCTTATCAATTTTTTAAAAAGTCATTTACAATTGATTATACAGGTGATTTAAATAGTAGTAATGATGGGATTCACTTTGCAAGTATGGCCGGCCACTGGTTATCTGTCATACGTGGCTTTGCGAATGTTTATGTTGGAGAAAGGTTAGAAATCTCACCGTCTCTTCCCCAAGAAATTCAGAAAATTTCATTTTTAATGTATTATGAAAATAATTTATTGAAGATAGAGATTAAAAATAAATATGTTAAGATTGAAAATAAGTCAATGAGAATAGTTGACTGCTTAATTTTTAACAAAGGATATAAAATAAAAGGTGGCGAAGTTATTGAAATTTCAAAATAAATCTCATACTCTAGTACTTTCAGATAGTTTTAAATCAACGATGAGCAGTCAGGAGATTGGTAAACTCTGGAATAAACGCTGTTCTTTTGATTTTTTACCTGTATCAGATGGTGGTGAGGGAGCGTTAGAGGCACTTGATTCGATTTTAGAGGGAGATTATCAGCTTATCAAAAACTGTCAAGTTTATATTGACCAGTCGGTAGCTTATATTGAAACAGCAAAAATTGTAGGTTATGATCCTAAAAAAGATGTCTATTTAAGAAATACAGAAAAATTAGGAGAAATAATTCAAGAACTTATTGAGCAAAAAATTTTAAAAATTATTATTTTTATTGGGGGAACCTCAACAAATGATGCTGGATTTGGCTTATTATCGGCTTTAGGTTATGATTTTTTAGATAAAAAAGAAAGTCAAGTTAAAGCTATTCCAAAAAACTTCTCTCAAATCTCTCAAATAAAGGCAAAAAAATTACCTTCTGTTGAGATAATTGCTTGTACGGATGTAAAAAATAAACTTTCTGGTAAGCAAGGAGCAACTTATATTTATGGAAGTCAAAAGGGAATTTATAATCATCAAGAAATAGATGAGCAGATTGAAAGATTGGCTAGACTAATTAATCCTAAGACACTAGAAATTGAAGGGACAGGTGCTGGAGGTGGAATTGGATTTGCTCTTGCTCAGTTTTCAAATTTTAAGTTTATGAATGCTTATGATTACATCTCTGAGCTTATCGACTATTCAAAGCTTATCTCACATTATAAAAAAGTAATTACAGGTGAAGGAAGGCTTGACTCCCAGACGATAAATGGAAAATTACCTTATCGAATCCTAAAAGCAGCTCAAAAAGAGAAAGTTAAAGTTGAAGGGGTATTTGCAGTAGTAGGAGAAAGTGAGTTGATAGATTCTTTCGAAAGTGTCAGCTATATTGCTAAAAATAATGAAGCAAGTCTAGAAAACTTTAAAAATACAGTTAAAAATTATAATAATTTTATTACAAAATATAAGTACGAACATGGAATCTATCGTTATCTTTTAATTGAAGGAAAACTTCTTTCTAAAATTTTTGAAAATAAAGAAGAGTTTAAGAACTTTTTTCAGAAGTTGAATAAAAAAGAAATAGAAATTATTATTTTTTCAGGAAGTTTTGAGTTTAAAGAACTGCCACTTATTTCTTATCAAAGAAATATCTTGCTAGAAGATTATCTCAATCAACTGGAAAACTCTCATTACTTTGAGTATTTATTATTATCAGACACAAAAGAAGACTTTGGAAAATTTGAGAATCTGGGACTCGATATTATGGAACAACTTAAGTTCTAAATAAGAGACAAGTCATAAGATAAATGGCTTGTTTTTTATTATTTTTTAATCAAAATAAATATTTAAAGTATCAGAATAAAAAGAATGTAGAAAAAGTAAAAAATGGGGCTTATTTTTTTGTTATACTATATATAGAAAGGAATGGTATGATAGAAATAAAGAATGTAAGTAAGCAATATGAAGGGAAGAACGTACTAAATAACTTATCACTTACTTTTGAAAAGGGGAAAATTTATGGACTTCTAGGCTCAAATGGTGCAGGAAAAACGAGCTTGATGAAAATAATTGCAAACCGTGCCTTTTCTTCTCAAGGTGAAGTTTTTGTAAACGGTGAGTTAGCAAAAGAAAATGAAAAAGTACAGAAAGATATTTTTTATGTCACTGAAAAAGATAAGTATCCTAAAGATATTAAAATAAAAAATCTGCTTAAGTGGGAGGCAAGATTCTTTGAAAATTTTAATATAGACTATGCACATAATTTAGCTAAAAAGTTTGACTTAGATTTAAATAAAAAAACAAATGCTCTTTCAACAGGTTATTACACCATATTTAAGGTGATTGTATCGCTGGCATCTGGTTGTAAAATTATGATTTTAGATGAACCTGTTCTAGGGATTGATGCTCTTTATAGAGAACTTTTTTATGAAGTGTTATTAGATTACCATAAAAAGCATCAAAATTTAATTATTATTACCACACATCTGATTGATGAGGTTGAGCCAGTTTTGGAGGATCTAATTATTATTGATAAGGGTGAAATTTTGATAGAAGGGAAGAAAGAGGAACTTGTGAAAGAAGGAAGTCTGAATCAATTTTATCTAAAATTATTAAAGGAGAAGCATCATGGATAATCGACGACTTAAAACATTAATTTTATATCATATTTATTCTTCAAAAATTTTAGCCGCTATTTTATTACTTATTATGGCAATTAATTTAGTCTTAGGTCTGATATTTAAAGAAGTCCCTAATCCGGTTGGTTCTATTGACCTTGCAGCTTATATTTTTGCAGTGTTTGTTGGTTTTGAGTTGTTTTTAGAATCCTTCTCCTTTGCTATGATCAATGGTATTTCTCGAAAAACTTATTATATTTCAAATATACTATCTATACTTTTTATTAGTCTTTTCTTAGGCTCCCTTACAGCTTTATTTAGTCTATTCTCCACACATTATGCCAATAATTTAGTCTTATTTAACTTACTTTATAAGGAAGATGTATTTGCCCTATTTTTATGGTGCTCAGTTTTTATTTATGCGATGATTAATATTTTTCATTTTAGCTCCTTAGTTTTCTATCGTTTAAGTAAAAAAATAAAATATATTGTGATGATTGTCTCAGTCCTCCTTTTTTCATTCGTTGTCCTATTAGACTTATTATTTGAAGGACTTTTAGGTTATCTTCAAAAATTTTCTCTTTTATTTTTAGGAATTCGTGTTAATGGAGCTGAAATAATAACAAGTCCTTATCTTTCATCTGTCTGCTTGTTCCTACTCTCTCTTTTCTTTATTGCCTTATCTTGGTCTTTCTTACGAAAGATAGAAACAAAATAAAAAAGAATGAAAACTCATTCTTTTTTTTAGACTTACTTAATAGCTTAAAATTTTATTTAAGGCAAGAAGTCCAGCTTTAGTAATAAAGTTTTCAGGCTTATTAAAGTGTGGTAGGAAGAAAAGGTCGAGTGTGGCAAGTTTGTCAATGGTATAACCTACCTCAATCGCCAATGAAAACATGTGAATGGCAAGTGTAATGTCATATTCAGACATGATTTGTGCTCCCAAGATTTTTAGCGTATCTTTATCCCAGACAACTTTAATCGTAACCTCATGATTATTTGGCATAAAGTCAGCCATTATCGTATCTGTGACAGTGATACTGTCAATATTGTAGCCATTAAGTTTCGCCGCTTCACTGTTAAGACCAGTAGAAGTAAGTGTGAGACCATAGATATGGATGGCATTTGATCCTTGTACTCCCTTATGAGCAACATTGAGCCCTCCAGCATTGTGACCAGCAATAATTCCAGTACGTACTGCGTTAGTTGCAAGAGCGATATGTTCAGATTTATGTGTGGCGTTACTTTCAATTGCAGCACAGTCTCCAATAGCATAAATTCCTTCAATATTTGTCTGCTGATGTTTATCAACTAAAATGACACCACGTTCATTCATTTGAATGCCGCTGTCTTTAAGAAAGGCAGTATTGGCATGAAAACCAACACTCATCAATACAGCATCCACATCATAACTTGCCTTAGTTGTCTGGATAGCTTCTACTTTTTCATTTCCTAAGATTGCCTTGACAAGCTCTGATTCATGTACTTCAATGCCATTGTCAATCAAACGTTGTCGCATTTTTTCTGTAAATTCTTCATCATAGTATCGGTTGAGAACGGCTTCATCTGTAATGAGGATAGCTTCTTTACCATTTTCTTTAAAGGCTTCAACAAGCTCAATACCGATATAACCCGCACCAACAACAGCGACTCTTTTGATTGACTCATCCTTCATCAACTCTTTGGCATGTTCAGCATGTTGGAAAAGCTTAGCATAGATGACATTTTCCAAATCAATCCCTGGAATATTAGGTTTAATTGGCCAAGAACCTACAGCGATAATCAACTTATCAAAGGAATGCTCAGTCACACTTCCATCACTTGCTTCTACCTCTACCCATTTGTTTTTAGTGTCAACTTTTTTAACACGATGTTCCATATTTACAGAGATACCTTTTTTTCGAAGCCCTTCTGGAGAAGCGTAAAATAAACCATCTGAGCTGTCAATGACTCCACCAATCCAAAGTGCCATTCCACATCCTAAAAATGAAATATTTGAATTAGAATCAAAAGTGACAATGTCTGTTGTATCTGCATAATTATCAGCAAGTGTAGATACTGCATAAGTACCTGCATGATTTGTACCAATAACAATAATTTTTTCTTTCGTCATGACGACCTCCTTTATATGTGAAAATTATAACATAGATAGATATTAAGTTCTTTTTTCATGCTTAAGAAAAATAAAATTTTATTTTTTTGTCTAAGTTTAAAATAAATAAAGATAAATTATGAATATATGTTATATTTAAAATATAGAATATAAAAGTTAAACTATGAGTCTGTAATAGTGACAGAGGAGATTGTATTTACAGATACAGGAGTTCCTTTTGAATACTTTATTGTTAGAAATCATTATGTAAAATTTACTTATAATACTTCAGCTACTAAGTAATTTTAGAATGAAAAGTTCTTTTAAAATTACTTATTTTGGTCTTTTTTAAAATACTGTAGATTATTTTTAGTAACTTTTTCATTTTTCGATGAAAATTTTCTGAAAGTATGTTATAATAGAAAAATAAATTAGGCGGAGAAAGTTCCGCTTTTATAATGAACAAGTAAAAAGTAATTTTAGCAGGCTTTCGGGCGCTGCCGAGTATTAGCAAGTTTCTAATTTTTACTTTTACTGGTTCGAAAAAAATTAGAAAAGAGAAAAAATGAAATTTTCAGAACTTGACCTTTCAGAAGGTCTTTTAAGCACGCTTACAGATATTGGATATGAAGAGGCAACTCCTATCCAAGAGCAAACAATTCCTTTAGTTTTAAAAGGGCATGATGTTATCGGACAAGCACAGACAGGTACAGGAAAGACAGCAGCTTTTGGTCTTCCAACGATTGAAAAAATGGAGGCAGAAGGACCTTTACAGACACTTGTCATTGCCCCTACACGTGAGCTTGCAGTACAAAATCAAGAAGAACTTTTTAAGTTTGGTAAGACAAAGAAACTAAAAGTCCGTATCGTTTATGGTGGAAGTTCCATTGAGAGGCAAATCCGTGATTTAAAAGCTGGAGCTCAAGTTGTGGTTGGAACTCCAGGACGTATTGTAGATTTAATCAAGCGTAAGGCTTTAAATCTTAGTCAATTGACAACTTTGATACTTGATGAAGCTGATGAAATGTTAAATATGGGTTTTCTTGAGGATATTGAGTTTATCATTGGAAAGACACCAGAAAATCGTCAAACCTTACTTTTTTCAGCAACAATGCCTGATGCGATTAAAAAAATTGGTGTGAAGTTTATGAATGAGCCTAAGCATGTTCGTGTGAAGGCAACAGAAATGACAGCTAATAACATTGAACAGTTTTACATCAAAACTAAGGATTTTGAAAAGTTTGATATTCTCTGTCGTTTGTTAGATGTTCAAAAACCAGAATTAGCTATTATCTTTGGTCGTACTAAGCGTCGTGTAGATCAGATTACACGTGGTTTAAAGATTCGAGGATATCGAGCTGAAGGAATTCATGGTGATTTGGATCAAGGTAAACGTTTATCAGTTCTTAGAGATTTTAAAGCAGGACATTTAGATATTTTAGTCGCAACAGATGTAGCAGCACGTGGCTTAGATATCTCAGGTGTGACACATGTTTATAATTATGATATTACTCAAGATCAAGAATCTTATGTTCATCGTATTGGACGTACTGGTCGTGCAGGTAAGTCAGGGATGTCAATGACTTTTGTAACTTATAATGAAATGGGCTACTTACGTGCAATTGAAAACATGACTAAGCGTGAAATGAAGGGAATGAAGCCACCAACAAAAGAAGAAGCGTATGCTGCAAGTCTTACAGATGCAAAAGCATCTGTAACACGTGATTTGACAGACAGTGATTTGCGTGTGAAGTTGATTAAATTTGACCAAGATGCAGAAGCTTTATTGTCTGAGTTTAGTCCTCGTGAATTAGCTGCTTTACTCCTTCAAGGTCGTGTGAAAGATCCTGATACGATGGAAAAAGTGGATATCGTTCCTGAAAAACCACTCCCTGCAAATGGTGGTTCACGTCAACGCAACTTTGGACGTTCAGGAAATCGTAGAGATAATAACCGTCAGGGAAGAGGACGTGATGACCGCCGAGACCGTGACCAAAATCGTCAAGGACGAAACCGTGACGAACGTCGTGGAAATCGTTCCTATCGTGATTCTTCTAAAAAATCAGGACGAGACGGAAGTTATACAGTAGAAAAGAAACGTGATAATCGTCGTTCACGAGATCAATCTAAGAAAACAGCAGGACACAT
>JBKECB010000041.1:0-14217 GCA_047974165.1 Lactovum sp. | reverse complement strand
AAGTTCCAAATGAAAAAGGAGTAAAGTTCATGAGACCAAGAATTAATGTACTAATAGAGTCAACACCGATATAACTACTAATAATAAGTTGTATCCCAAGAGCTGCAAGTATAATTCCTATTCTAGCAAAGATAGAGAGAGTATATCTAAAGTGATTGAAGAGATTAAGCGAAAACAAGAGCAAATAGTATTAAAAGATCATTTAGACAGTATGATTTGTTCTGATTTATTTTTTATTGATGAGAAAATAAAAACTCGAAAAGAGGCGATTGATATGTTATGTCAAAAATTAGAAAAGTTTAACTATAGTGAAAAAGATTATATTTATCATGTTTTGAAAAGAGAGGATCTTTCATCAACTGCTTTTGGAAATGTAGCAATCCCTCACTCAATAAAAATGATTGGTAAAAAGACAGGAATGGCAGTTTTAATTAATCCTAATGGTATTAATTGGGGAGATGGAAGGGTAAATATTGTACTCTTGCTTTGTATCCATCCAAAAGATAAAAAAATATTCCATGAATTTTTTGATAATATTTCTGATATACTAACAGGAGAATTAGCTGTACGTAATTTAATGAATGTTACAAATTATAAAGATTTTAAAAAGAAGATACTGATGTATATGTAATATAAGTATTATAAAATAAAACTCCAAGGATGAATACTTAATCCTTGGAGTTTTTTCAAACTTTAGTATAAATAGAGTGGAAGACAAAGCTGCTGGGATTATGCTGAGAGATGGAATACTCAAAGATGTCACCGCTGCTTAAAAAGTGAATACCTTCAACGATAGCAATGGGGTCATGCTCTTGGAGTCCCATGTAAGTCTGGCAATCTTTATCAGCTTTCCCAACTGTAATTTTCTTATGTACACTTTTAATTTTTAAATTTAGCTGATTTTCTACATAGTTAAAAAATGAGCCTGTCACATCTTTTTTTGTCAGTCCAGGAATAGTAGTAATAGGAACGAAACTTTCAATAATGACATTTTTCTTATCATCCACTGTTCTTAACTTTTTAAAATGATAGATAAAACTATCTTTTGCAACTGCCAATATTTCTGCTACTTCAGCAGTTGGATTGATGATTTCAAATAAAATGAGTTGATTACTGATTGTCTCTTCTTTGCCTACATTTCTTGTTTGACCACCAATGTAACTGTCTGATTTTTCATAACTGTCAAGTTCAAATGTAGATTTGACAAAAGTCCCTTTTCCTCTTTGGCGATAGATAAGACCTTCAAAAACAAGTAACTCTAAAGCTTTTTTCATTGTTTGCTTAGAACAGTTATAGTGCTTACAAAGCTCGTACTCAAAAGGTAAGGCTGAATTTTTTTCAAATTCTCCTGTTCTGATTTTTTGTCGCAGATTATCTGCAATGATTTCATATTTTGTCATCGTCATATTATAGTAAATTATAACAGAAATTTAAAATCTTAGAAAATTAAAAATCTAAAAAATCTAAATAAAAAAATTTTTATCAATTTCTAACAAAAGTACGGTACTTTATGATAGAATAGTAATATATTTATAAAGGAGGAAGAAGATGCCTTTAGATTGGCAATATAATACTAAGAAGCCAGAGTATTTTGAAGACTTTTATGATGGACTTTGTAAAAAATCAACTTATCAGCAGTTAGAAATAATAGAAAATAAAGACTTTCCTCTTAAAGATGTTTCAGTGAATGACCTCTACTTTGAAACGGATGATAGAGCAAGAATTCACGTGAAATACTGCTATCCAACTTCTGGAGAAATAAAAAAAGTAATCTTAGTCTTTCATGGTTATCATGTCAGTAGTGGTGCCTGGTTTGACAAAATTGCTTATGCTAAGCTTGGCTTTGCAGTACTTGCTATGGATGTGCGTGGGCAGTCAGGCTTATCCACGGATGTCAATCAGACAGCAGGTTCAACCTTAAAAGGATTAGTGATAAAGGGTGTTAAAGAAGGTTATCAGAATCTTTATTATACACAGATTTATATGGATACTTATCGTCTAGCTAATTTAGCAAAAGCTCTACATCCTAACATCCCTCTTGTGAGTATGGGTGAATCTCAAGGAGGAGCACTTGCAGCGATATCAGCAGCTTTAACTCCAGATATAGAACTCTGCTTGATTCATCATCCTTATTTGGTAGATATTGAGCATGCTTATGAGTTAGGTTGTGCTTATGATGGGATTGAAAATTATTTTAAGTGGGAAGATCCTCTTGGAAAAAGTTATACTGAGTTCTTTCAGACCTTAAGTTATATTGACCTGAAATTCTTTGCCAGTCGTATTAGAGCAGAGCTTCATCTTTTTACAGGAAAAAAAGATAAGGTCAGTCCACTGGAATGTCAGATGTCTTTTTATCATCAAGTAACGAGTAAAAAGGAACTCTATCTTTATCCAGAAAAAGGCCATGAATATTTAGATGGTGCTGAAGATATTAAATTAAAACTATTATTAAGGAGTGAAATATGAACTATAAATTTCCAGAAAAATTTTTATGGGGAGCAGCAGCAAGTGGCCCACAAACAGAGGGAATAACTAATAAGCCCCACCAATCTGTTTGGGAGCATTGGTTTGAAAAAGAACCAGATCGCTTTTATAACCGCTTATCAAACTTTGTGGCTTGCGATACGTATCATCGCTATGAAGAGGATGCACAGCTGATGAAAGCTATCGGAATGAACTCATTTCGAACCTCTATTCAGTGGTCTCGCCTGATTGATGACTTTGAAACAGCCAGCGTCAATGAAGATGCAAAAGCTTTTTACCGTAACTATTTTGAAGCATTAATTAAAAACGGTGTGACACCTGTGATTAATCTCTATCACTTTGATATGCCTTTGCCTTTATATGAAAAATATGGAGGTTTTGAATCCAAGCATGTCAGCGAGTTGTTTGCAAAATATGCCAAGCGTTGCTTTGAATTGTACGGTGATATTGTCAAACTTTGGACTACATTTAATGAGCCTATTGTGACGATTGAAGGAGGATATTTTGATAATTTTCATTTTCCAAATAAACTAGATCCAAAACTTGGGATTCAAGTAGCCTATAATACACAGCTTGCTCATGCCTTAGCAGTCTCAGAGTTTAAAAAATTAGATATTCCAGAAGCAGAGATAGGAATTACTGTAAATTTAACACCAGCCTATCCTCGTAGTCAGTATCCTGCAGATTTAAAGGCAAGTGAAATTGCAGATACAATTTTAAATAAAAGCTTCGTAGACCCAAGTATTAAGGGAGAATTTCCAAAACTTTTAGTTACATTATTGACTGAGGAAGATTTGCTGCCTGACTATACAAAGGCAGAGTTAGAGCTGATAAAAAATAATCGAGTTGATTTTATTGGGATTAACTACTATGTGCCACAAAGAGTTTGTGCCCCTCGTTATCTTTCAAATCCTGAGAGTCCTTGGCACTATAGTAAGTATTTTGACGGTTATAAAATGCCTGGTAGTCGAAATAACCCTCATCGTGATAATAATGAAATTTATCCCAAGGCCTTGTATGACATTGCTAAAACAGTTCAAAATGACTATGGCAATATTAAGTGGTATGTGGCAGAAATTGGTATTAGCATTACAAATGAAGATAGCTTGCGTGATGAAAATGGAAGAGTTGATGATAGTTTTAGAACAGAACTTTTTAAAGAGCATATGATAGAGTTACATCGAGCAATTTCTGAAGGGAGTAACTGCTTTGGTGTACATCAATGGACTTTTATTGATAACTGGTCCTGGTTAAATTCACACAAGCGACGTTACGGTTTTTATTACTTGGATTTGGAAACAAGAGACCGTTATATGAAAAAGCATGCCTTGTTCTTCAAAAAACTGACTGAAGATAATGGCTTTGACCTTTAAGGAGAAAATATGAAAAGTCAATATGAAGTAAAAAGATTAATATTTTTCTTTACAGTTATTCCTGTAGCTTTGGTTTTAGTATTTTCCTACATCCCAATATTTTCTGTCTTTTTTTACAGCCTGACAGATTGGTCAGGAGATGCTTTGACAGATTTTAGTTTTGTAGGTCTTGCAAATTATAAAACAATATTAACAAACCCTAACTATATTGAATTATTCAAAAATACAATTTGGTATATGTTATCTTCAATCCCTCAGCTTATTTTTGCTTTAATCTTAGCAATTATCTTAAATGATAAGATTCGAGGAGAAAAAGGCTTTAAAGCGATTGTGATGATTCCTTACCTCTTAAATGGTGTTGTGGTTGCCCTCTTATTTGGCTCATTTTTAAATCAGACTGGAGGTTTAAATCAACTCTTAGCAATGCTGGGAATTGATATTCAGATTGACTGGCTGATAAATTCAAAGTTTGTCAATCCTATTTTAGCTTCAGTTTCTATTTGGAGATATTATGGCTTTAATTTTATTCTCTTTTTAGCAGCGATTCAAAGTATCCCTGAAAATTTATATGAAGCTTGTGATATTGATGGAGCGAGCTACTGGCATCGTATTCGCTATCTCATTTTACCGTCTATTCGTCGAATTTTATTTATCAATATTTTACTGAGTGTATCGGGTGCCATTCAAGTTTTTGAGATTCCTTATATCATGACCAGTGGAAACTTTGGAAGTTCGACACCTTTGATTGCGATTAATCAAATTGCTTTTCAAGATATGCGTGTTGGACTAGGAGCAGCATTTTCGGTAATTATTTTACTAATTGTTGCGGCAGTTGTCTTAATCCAAAATCTATTATTTAAGGAGGAAAATTAATGGTTAAGAAAAAAAGTTTATTGACTTTAATTATGCAGTATTTTGTCATGATTTTAGCAGCAATTTTTGCCCTTCTTCCCATTGTGACTGTTTTATTTAACTCATTTAAAACAAAGATTGAACTTTATGAAACAAAACCCTTTACAGCTCCTGAAAACTTTTTTAATTTTTATAATTATAAATATGCTTGGACAACGGGTGATTTTGTACATGCCTTCTTAAATACAATTTTTATTTTAGTAGTTGCCTTATTTTTATCGATAAATTTCTCAGCAATGATAGGATTTGTCTTACATCGCTTTGACTTTAAAGGAAAAAATCTGATTAAAGGGATGTTTACACTGACAGTTTTTATTCCTGTTGTCACGACACAGGTTATTGTCTTTCAGATGATTTATGCGATGGGCTTGTATAATACAATTTTTGCCCCTTTACTTCTTTATATTGGAGTTGATATTATTGCGATTTATACTATGCTTCAGACTTATGATTCGATTCCAAAATCAATTGATGAGTCAGGGATGATTGATGGAGCGAGTTATTATACCATCTACTTTAAGCTGATTTATCCTCTTCTTAAGCCTGCGATTGCATCGCTTGTGATTATTAAGGGGATTGGAATTTACAATGACTTTTATATTCCTAATCTTTACTTACAGGCCGAGGTAAATACTGTAGCGACAGCTTTATATCGTTTTACAAGCTCTTTATCAGCACCTCAGGAGGTTGTGAGTGCAGCGGTTGTTATTGTGATGATTCCTACGATTGTCCTCTTTTTAATCCTTCAAAAGTACTTCTATAGTGGCTTTACAGCTGGAAGTGTGAAATGATGATTAAAGAAACACCTCTTATAAAGTTGGTAAATTATATTTATATTTATCTTTTATTATCAATCTTTTCTTTCTTTTTAATTACGCTATCATTTTCGATTTTATTAATCCCTGTGATAGTTACAAATTATAAAGTTTTAAGTTTGTATGAAGAGTTAGAGTTTGATATTTATAGGCAGTTTATAAAATCTT
The DNA here is from genome assembly GCA_047974165.1 of Lactovum sp. Classification (GTDB taxonomy): domain Bacteria; phylum Bacillota; class Bacilli; order Lactobacillales; family Streptococcaceae; genus Lactovum. The sequence continues at coordinate 8,465 of JBKECB010000041.1, read as the reverse complement.
ACTTTTTAGTTTTTAAGGAAAACTTAAAGCAGTTAAGATACTCTCCTTTGAGTCTATACTTATTGTTAAGCTTATATGCTTTAAACTATAGTTTCTCGTTAACCTTATTTATAGGTAATTTATTTATGACGATCCTTGCCTTATATATAATTCTCTTTTTATCTATTATAAGCTTAGAGTTAGAGAAGAAATTAAAGTTAAAAGAAATTTATATTTATTTTGTAGAGCAATACAAGAGTAAACAAAAGATTGATTTACTGATGCTAACGTCTACTTATATGATGCTTTTGTATCTGGGCTATTATCGTTTATTTATTGCTTGTTTTATGTTGCTTATTGTTCTATCTTATAAAATGCTGAGAAAGGTAAAAAATGATTGAATTAAAAAATATTCAAAAAAAGTATAAAAATAATGACAGTTATAGTGTAAAAGATTTTAATCTAAAAATTGAAGAAGGAGAATTTGTTGTCTTTGTAGGGCCCAGTGGTTGTGGGAAATCAACTACTTTGAGAATGATTGCAGGTTTAGAAGATATTACAGCAGGTGATCTTTCCTTTGATGATAAACGAGTAAATGAACTTCACCCTAAACATCGTGACATTGCCATGGTTTTTCAAGACTATGCTCTTTATCCTCATATGACGGTCAGAGAAAATATGGGCTTTGGATTGATGGTGAGAAAAGAAGGAAAAAAAGAAATCCGTCAAAAAGTAGAGGAAGCCGCTAAAATTATTGGCTTAGAAGCTTTTTTGGATAAGAAACCTAAAAATTTATCCGGAGGGCAGCGTCAGCGTGTGGCTTTAGGGCGTGCGATTGTGCGTAATCCTCGTCTCTTTCTTATGGATGAACCTTTATCAAACTTAGACGCAAAACTTCGTGTGGATACACGTGTTGAGATTACAAGTCTACAAAAAAGATTGGGTGTTACCACTATTTATGTAACACATGATCAAGTTGAGGCGATGACAATGGCAGATCGTATGGTGGTTATGTCAGATGGAGAAATTCAGCAAGTTGGAACACCAGTAGAGATTTATGATTGTCCAAATAATCTTTTTGTGGCTAAGTTTATTGGCCAACCGCAGATTAATCTCATTGATGCAACTTATCAGATAGGTTATTTTAAGGTAAATGAAGAAGAACTAAAGCTCCCTGAGGGCTTGATGAAAAAAGTTGAAGATAGATTAATTGAAGGAAAATCCTATTTCCTAGCTATTCGACCAGAACATTTACGGTATGATGGTCTTTCATTGAATTCTAATCTAGATACTATTTTTAAAGTTGATATGATAGTTAAGCATGTGGAAAATATGGGAGATGAATTTGTTCTTTATTTAGACTATCAAGGTCAAAGTATTATTGCTAAAGTTGATCGTCGACATGAAAATTTCCAAGTTGGAGATAGGATTGAGCTTGGTCTAGACTTAAATAAACTCTTTATCTTTGATAAAGAAAGTGGAAAAAATATTTTAATAAAATAAAAATTAACTGAGAAAAAACTTAGTCTAGTAGAATGACTAGGTTTTTAAGATTATTTTTTAGATTAAAATAAGTTAGAAAATAAATACTTTGACACACCCGAAAATATTTACATAAAAATCTTGACATTCCTAAAGAAATTTGATATACTGACTCAGTTCGGTTTTTTATGTTTTACAGAAAAAACCTCATTAATTTGAAAGTGGGACTGAACGACCCAAACTACAAATAAGGAGAAATTACATTATGGTAATGACTGATCCGATCGCAGATTTTCTCACTCGTATTCGTAACGCAAATATGCGTAAATTCGACCTTGTAGAAATTCCTGCATCAAAAATCAAACGCGAGATTGCTGAAATCTTAAAAGCTGAAGGTTACGTAAAAGATGTAGAATACGTAGAAGATGACAAACAAGGTATGATTCGTATTTTTCTTAAGTATGGAAAGTCTGGTGAGCGTGTTATCACAAACTTGAAGCGTATCTCAAAACCAGGTCTTCGTGTTTATGCAAAATCTGAAGATGTACCAAGAGTTTTAAATGGTTTGGGTACAGCAGTTATCTCTACTTCTGAAGGTGTGATTACAGATAAAACAGCACGCCAAAAGAAAATTGGTGGAGAAGTTATCGCTTACGTTTGGTAAGCTAGTTATTACTCTTTTATAGAGTACTACCGTGAAAACAGGAGTTTATCCTGATAATTTAACAGTAAAGGAAAAAATATGTCACGTATTGGTAATAAAGTTGTTGTCATCCCTGCAGGTGTAGAAGTAAAGCAGGATGCAGGTCTCGTTACTGTCAAAGGACCCAAAGGTGAGTTGTCTCGTCAATTTAATGAAGAGTTAACACTTGAAATAAATGCTGCAGAAGCAATCTTTAAACGTCCAAATGATAGTAAGCAAATGAAAGCTCTTCATGGTACAAGTCGTGCCCTTCTACATAATATGGTTGTAGGAGTTTCGGAAGGCTTTACAAAGTCACTTGAGATGATTGGTGTCGGTTATCGTGCCCAACTACAAGGAACAAAGCTTGTTCTTGCTGTAGGTAAATCTCATCCAGATGAAGTGGAAGCTCCAGAAGGAATTACTTTTGAAGTTCCAGATCAAACACATATTCATATTAAAGGTGCAAATAAAGAAACTGTTGGTCAAACAGCTGCCTATATTCGTAGTCGTCGTAGTCCAGAGCCTTATAAAGGTAAAGGAATTCGTTACGTTGGTGAATATGTTCGTCGTAAAGAAGGTAAAACAGGTAAATAATCTTTTTAGATTATTCACTCATTTTTTAACTATCCCACTTGTAAAAATACAAGCTCATCGATGGCAAAAACTATCGAAATTTAAATATAAAATAGAGGTAAGATTGTGATTTCTAAACCAGATAAAAACAAAACCCGCAAGAAACGTCATACACGTGTTCGCGGTAAAATCTCTGGGACTGCAGAGCGCCCACGTTTGAACGTTTTTCGTTCTAATACAAACATCTACGCACAATTAATTGATGACGTAGCAGGTGTAACGCTCGCAAGTGCCTCTTCACTAAAAGAAACTGGCTCAAAATCTGAGCAAGCAACAAAAGTTGGTGAAGCTATTGCTAAAGCTGCTAAGGCAAAGAATATCGAAGACGTTATCTTTGACCGTGGTGGTTATCTCTATCATGGACGCGTTCAAGCTCTTGCAGATGCTGCACGTGAAAATGGTCTAAAATTCTAAAGGAAGGAGATAATCAAAAATGGCAGAAAATAGAAAAAATAACCGTGACGAAGTAAAAGAATTTGAAGAACGCGTTGTTGGAATTAACCGTATTACCAAAGTTGTAAAAGGTGGACGTCGTCTTCGTTTTGCAGCACTTGTTGTAGTTGGTGATCGTAAAGGACGTGTTGGATTTGGTACGGGTAAAGCTCAAGAAGTTCCAGAAGCAATCCGTAAAGCAATCGAGGATGCAAAGAAAAATCTTTTTGTTGTTCCTATGGTTGGAACATCTATCCCTCACGAAGTTTTAGGACAATTTGGCGGTGGTAAGATTATGCTTAAACCTGCTGCTGAAGGAGCTGGAGTTGCTGCTGGTGGAGCAGTTCGTGCAGTTGTTGAACTTGCAGGGATTGCTGACATCACTTCAAAATCATTAGGTTCAAATACTCCAATTAATGTTGTTCGTGCAACAGTTGATGGATTGAAACAATTGAAACGTGTTGAAGAAGTTGCAAAACTTCGTGACAAGTCAGTCTCAGATTTTGACTAAGAAAGGAGAATAGAAAATGGCACAAATTAAGATTACATTGACAAAATCTCCAATCGGTCGCCTTCCAGCACAACGTAAAACAGTTGTTGCATTAGGCCTTGGTAAGATGGGTTCAAGTACAATAAAAGAAGATACAGCTGCTGTTCGTGCAATGGCTGCATCAGTTGCTCATTTAGTAACAGTAACTGAAGTTTAATCTTAAATTAATTAAAAAATTAGAGTCAATCTTTGATTGACTCACGCAATTATTTGTCGGCGAGCCTTGTATTCTCACCTTTCGAGTTTATGAGGCGCTAGTTAGACATTGAAAGGAAAATTATTATGAAATTAAATGAACTTAAAGCTGCAGAAGGTAGCCGTAAAACTCGTAACCGTGTCGGACGTGGAACATCATCAGGAAATGGTAAAACATCTGGTCGTGGTCAAAAAGGACAAAAATCACGTTCAGGTGGTTCGATTCGTCCAGGATTTGAAGGTGGACAAACTCCACTCTTCCGTCGTATGCCAAAACGTGGTTTCTTAAATGTAAATCATAAAGAATACGCAATCCTAAATCTTGATACACTTAATAAACTTTCAGATGGTGCTGAAGTAAATGCAGCAAGCTTACTTGAAGCTAAAATCATCAAGTCTGTAAAAGATGGTGTAAAAATCCTTGGAAATGGTGAGCTTAAAGTTAAAAACCTAAAAGTTACCGTAACAAAAGTTTCAGCTTCTGCTAAAGTAGCAATTGAAGAAAATGGTGGAACTGTTACAGTTCTTTCCCATAAAGACTAATATTTAAGCGATTGAGAAATCAATCGCTGTTTGTCTATTTATTCTATTTCTTTCAAGTTATCGGAGGACTATGTTTTTTAAACTTTTATATGACGGTTTTAAGCTAAAAGAAGTTCGAAATCGAGTCATCTTTACAATTTTTATACTTTTTGTGTTTCGTTTAGGGACACATATTACAATTCCAGGAGTTAATGCCTTAGCTTTAGAAAGCTTGGATGTTCCTTTTTTACAATCTTTTAACTTAGTGTCAGGTAATGCTTTGCAATCCTATTCTTTATTTGCCATGGGTGTTTCGCCTTATATCACGGCATCTATTATTGTTCAGCTTTTACAGATGGATATTTTACCTAAATTTTCAGAGTGGTCTAAGCAAGGAGAAATAGGACGTCGTAAGCTTAATCAAACAACACGCTACATCACATTAGTACTTGCGATGGGTCAATCCATTGGTATTACAGCTGCTTTTCAATCTTTATCAAATTCAGAAGTTGTTGAAAATCCAACTTGGCAGACTTATCTAATGGTGGGAATTATTCTGACAACAGGTTCGATGGTTATTACATGGATGGGAGAGCAAATTAACGATAAAGGATTTGGATCAGGTTTGTCCCTAATTATCTTTGCAGGTATTGTTTCAACAATTCCAGGAGCAATTCAGTCTGTTCGTGAAGAATGGTTTATCAATGTTCGTCCAAGTGAGATTCCACAGGGCTGGATAAATACAGCTATCTTGGTTACCTCATCTTTCTTCATTATTTTCCTTTCTACTTGGGTTCAACAAGCAGAAAGAAAAATCCCTATCCAATATACAAAACTTGTACAAGGAGCAGCGTCAAGTTCTTATCTTCCTTTACGTGTCAATCCAGCGGGGGTTATTCCTGTTATCTTTGCATCAACGATTACCTCAGCACCTCAAACAATTTTACAATTTTTGACTGCTTCAGATATGAATGCAAACTGGCTAGTAACTGTTCAAGAGTTATTTGATAATACAACTTGGACGGGAATGTTTATGTATGCTTTTCTTATTGTTGTCTTTACATTTTTCTATTCATTTATTCAAATAAATCCAGAAAAAATGGCAGAACAATTGACACAATCAGGTGCTTATATTCCTTCTGTTCGTCCAGGTAAGGATACGGAAAGATATATTTCCTATATGCTGATTCGTTTATCTACGATTGGTTCTCTTTTCTTAGGGTTTGTCTCTGTACTTCCTATCATCGTTCAAAACGTTTGGGGTCTTCCTAAATTTGTGGCCTTAGGTGGAACATCACTTTTAATCCTTATCATGACAGCCATTCAAGGAATTGATCAGCTTGAAGGCTACATGCTTAAGAAAAAATATGTTGGATTCATGGACAACCCAATAACAGACCTATAAAAACCTTGTAAATACAAGGTTTTTTTGATTTAAAAAAGTTTTTCCTAACAATTTTCCCAACAACAAATACTAAAACTAAAATGGATGAAAACAAAAAATACTAGAAAATGATCTTCTAATGTTTTCTATTTGAGAAGAATTAAACAATAGTATCTAAATCTTGAGTTTTGTTTATTATTTGATACAGTACATTCTTTTAACCCTATTTATGAACTTGACTTTCTGTCAATCTGGTAATTTACTCAAAAATTATTTTGAGTACCTGTAGCCTTGAGATTTCTATTTCAAGATTTTTTTGTTCCTCTTTTAAAGTTTTAACTTGAGTCCCAATTTAAAATGGCTATTAAATAAACTTATTTCTGTATGCTTACTTTGTCTTTTAATTCTTATTAACTACAAAATAGGAAATAAAAATATGCTATAATTATCTTAACTAAATAAAAGGGAGTATTTATGGCTAAAAAAATAATAAGACTTTCTGAAGATGAGAAATTGCAAAAAAAGCTTCAATCTGAGAAAAAAGAAAGTTTAAGTAACTGGCAACCCACTAAGGAAAATAAAGAAAAGGCAACACGTTTTCGCTTATTTGCAGCTCTAGCTTGGATTTTTGCCATTCTTGTGCAGCTTGCTGTAATTTATTATATTTTAAGAAATGGTGTAGAGATTAAACTTTGGCTTGCAATTGTTGGAATTATTTTAGATCTTGCATTTGCAGTGACAGGTGGATTTTTATGGAAAAAGTCAAATAAAATAGACCCTCCTTCTGAAAAAAATGGCTTCTTATTTTTTATGCAAAGTCAATTAGGCCTATTTATAGCTATTGTTGCTTTTCTTCCCCTTGTTATTTTTATTTTTATGAATAAAGATTTAGATAAAAAGCAAAAAGGAATACTTGGTTCGATTGCAGTTGTTGCTTTAGTTGCGGCTGGTCTTTTAGGAACAGAGTTTAATCCTTCATCCAAGGAAGAATACGCAGTACAAACTCAAACAGTTCAAGTTTTGACAGACTCTGACCAGGTAATTGGAACAAAGTCAGGGAAATATTATCATCTTTATGAGGATTGCCGTTATATTAAGTCCTCAAATGTAAGAGAGCTCTTTTTCGGAACGGTTGGTGAAGTACATGCGAACAATTCAAAGATTAGCTCAGGAGAAGATGGGCTGTGCCCTGTGTGTAAAGCAAGAGCTTTAGAGATAAAAGGATGGACAGAAGAAGAATTCCAAGAAGAGTTGAAAAAAGAAGGTTTAGAAAATGCAAGCAGTCAGGAAGTTGAAGTCTTTCTAGATGAGATTATTGAAGCTGCTTAAGTAAAAAAGAGTGATTTTTCACTCTTTTATTTTTGCTTTCCTTCTCCAGTAAGGTAATTAATTTCAGCATTTGGAGAAATGTTATCAAGGATAACAACCTTAGCACCGCCATTTCCTTCTTGTTCTTTTCCTCCGAGTGAAATTGTAATTTTCTTTCCATTACTGTCATAACCTAAGTAAGCCAAGCGAACTTGTCTAGGAACAAGTTCATCATCTTGATATAAGGGGGTTACTTGGTAGTCAAGATAGTAGGATTTATTTTCATAAAGCCAATCATCAAGTCTTTCTTCGTAATAAATCATAGAATTAATATTTGTATTATCTGTATTATAATAAGCACCGGCATTTGACCAAATAGTTTGAGCGATAAGATTTCTCTTTTCATTATTTAAACCTGAAAATTGATAGCCAACGAGATGTCCACGACTCCAGAGAGGATTTTTATAAACTTTTCCACTAGAGCTTTTATTTTCCAAAAAAACTTGGTCAAAACCTGGTGGATTATAGGTTAAATTTTCTCTTTCTTCTGTGGGCTCAAAGGCATCTTTTAGCTGGATGTGAGCATCGACAGCACGACCAAGATGGTCAAGGTCTGCTAAAACAAGCTGTCTTTCCTTTTTAAAAGTAAGAGGCTTTTGTTCTACACTTGTTTTATAAACTTGATTGTTAGAGCTTGTATTTGAATTTTTAGCTGTTGAGTCATTAAAAAAATAATTTGCTCCAGCAATTAAGAGTGTGAGAATAATTCCTGCAAAAGAGTATTTCGTTGTTTTTTTAGGCATATCTGTATTTTAACATATTTTAAAGAGTTGAGGCTCGAAGAAATTATTTTAAAGAAATTTATGTTATGATTAAGATATGACAAATACATATGAATTTCAAAATTCAGATCAAGAAGTAATTTTTTCATATTTGAAAGAAGCAAAAACGATAGCAGTAATTGGACTTTCAAATCGGAAGGAAACAGCTTCAAATAGAGTTGCGAAAGCCTTACAGGAAGATGGTTATCGTATTATTCCAGTAAATCCGAAGCTTGCAGGTCAAGAGCTTTTGGGCGAAAAAGTTTATGCTTCCTTGCTTGACATTAAAGAGTCTGTTGATATTGTAGATATTTTTAGACGCAGTGAATTTTTAGCAGATGTAGCCAGAGAGTTTATACAAACAGAGGCAAAAGTCTACTGGGCTCAGCAAGGCTTAGAATCTCAAGAAGCAGAAGAAATCTTACGCCAAGCTGGTCGAGAGAAAATTGTAATGAATCGCTGTATCAAAGTTGA
>JBKECB010000034.1:0-9990 GCA_047974165.1 Lactovum sp. | reverse complement strand
ATAACCATTTTTCCTGTTGAGTTGCTTTCTACATCTTCTGGGATTTGATAACTAACGCTTCAATTCTTTCTAAATAACCACTCACAATCAAGTCTTTGATTTCTTTACTCGCTTGCAAGATAACTTCAGCTCCTGTGATGTGCTCGTCATTCACTTCTCAACTTCGCTCAAGCTCAATTTCTGTTACTGTCTCTAATAATTCAGTTGGTGTGGCTTAAAAAATTCAGTAATTTTCTGTAAATTAGTAAAGGTAGGATAATATTTTCTTTTTCTATATTAGAAATTACAGAATAATCTTTTGAAAATCAAGAAATCTTTGTTAATAAATAATAAAATTTTGATCTGGAATAATTCAGATAAAAATATTGTATTAAAAGATATGAAGTTTAGAAAAATGAAGGTAGGTAATCGTGAAGTTTCTACTTCTCTAAATCTATTTAAAGATTTCAGATCTTGGTATGATGAAATGAATGACTATTATAAAACGCACGATTTACCAACATCTAATCTCATCTTCCCAACCATATATGGTAACCAGTATGAATAATTATTTTTTACTTGTATTCAAGAGAAAAACATAAGTGGTAGATACTTACATAGAGCTTATTTCTCATCTCTCGACATAACTAGCTTTTCTAAAATAAGAAGTTAAAAGCTAAAAAAGTCAGTAGTATCCGTATTACATCCATCGTAAAATCATAATAGAAGAAAAAAGGCTTTGTTAACGTCTATAGAATTAATAAAAATGGTTACAATAAATTAAAGGAAAATGAAATTTGAAAGAATATAGATTTTAAATTTCAAAAGAGTTTTAAACTTTTAAAGTTATTGGTCTGAATCTGATAAAATAAAGCTCTCAAATTTTGAGGGCTTTAGCTAAGGTTGAATTTTTATCTATTTTTTAATAGTTAAGATTTATAATTTCCACTTTATAACCATCAGGATCGAGAATGAAGTAATAATGATCTTGTTCCTGACCAGGAAGTCCTTTTAAATCAGTGACAGTATAACCAGCATCTTTATGCTTTTGATGTTCTTCTTTGATGTGATATGTTCCAAGTGCAATATGGCCATAGCCATTTCCCAAATCATAAGCCTCATTTCCAATATTATAAGTGAGTTCGAGCTCATAACTGTTTTCTTTGTTAGCAAGGTAGACAAGAATAAAGCCATCTTTACTATGATCTTTACGCTTTACTTCTTTTAGACCTAGCATTTCATAAAAGGCAAGTGAGGCTTCTAAATTATAAACACGTAAACAAGTGTGTAGCATTTTCATAAGATTTCTCCGATCTTTTTTCTATATTCTAACATAAATAGTTTCTTTATTGTTGATATCAGAATAGCTGACAGAGTTTAGAAATTAGAAACAGAGAATTCGAGCCTTTTATTTTTTAGTAAAATTTGATAAAATAAGGAGTTAATGAAGAAGGAGAAATTTTAAATTATGTCTTTAACTGCTGGAATTGTTGGATTACCAAATGTGGGGAAATCTACTTTATTTAATGCGATTACGCATGCTGGAGCTGAGGCAGCTAATTATCCCTTTGCGACAATCGATCCCAATGTTGGTGTAGTTGAAGTCCCTGATCGTCGTTTGGATAAGATTGCTGAAATTTATAAGCCTAAGAAAGTTATCCCGACCACTTTTGAATTTACAGATATTGCAGGAATTGTTAAAGGAGCAAGTAAAGGTGAGGGTTTAGGAAATAAATTTTTAGCCAATATTCGTGAAGTTGATGCGATTGTTCATGTCGTTCGAGCATTTAATGATGAAAATGTCATGCGTGAGCAGGGGCGTGAGTCTGATTTTGTAGATCCGATTTCAGATATTGAAACAATCAACTTAGAGTTAATACTAGCAGATTTAGAGTCGGTTAAAAAGCGTCATGATCGTGTGGCAAAGCTGGCAAGGTCAAAGTCTGATAAGGCGGCGATGGTAGAGTTTTCTATTTTAGAGAAGATTAAGTCTGTACTTGAGGATGGAAAATCTGCTCGTATTCTAAACTTTGATGATGAGGAGTTAAAGATTGTCAAGCAGCTTTTCCTTCTAACGACAAAGCCTGTACTTTATGTCGCAAATGTTTCAGAAGATGACGTTGCTGATGCTGAGTCTCTTGATTATGTAAAACAAATTCGTGACTTTGCTCAAACAGAACAGTCAGAAGTTGTTGTGATTTCAGCAAAGATTGAAGAAGAGATTTCAGAGTTGGAAGATGAAGAGAAACAAGAGTTTTTAGAATCTATAGGTTTACAGTCCTCAGGCGTTGATACTCTCACACATTCGGCATATCATTTACTTGGTCTGTCAACTTACTTTACAGCAGGAGAAAAGGAAGTTCGTGCTTGGACTTTTAAAAATGGAATGAAGGCGCCACAGCTTGCTGGAGTTATTCACTCAGATTTTGAGCGTGGATTTATCCGAGCAGTGACGATGTCTTTTGATGATTTGATGACCTATGGCTCTGAAAAGGCTGTTAAAGAGGCGGGACGACTTCGTGAAGAGGGAAAAGAATATGTGGGTCAAGATGGAGATTTAATGGAGTTCAGATTTAATGTCTGATTAAAAATAGCTCATCTGAGCTATTTTCTGTTAGAAGTACCTATTGTTGATAATTAAGGAGTGAATTTTTGTGGTAAAGATGATTGTGGGTCTAGGAAATCCAGGAGAGCGTTATGCAGCAACAAAGCATAATATGGGATTTATGGCGTTAGACATATTGGCTCAAAGAGTTGGAGTGAGTTTTTCCATGGATAAAACTTTTCAAGCTGAGATTGCAGAGTTTTTTCAAAATGGAGAAAAGATTTTTCTAGTCAAACCTCAAACTTTTATGAATGAGTCAGGGCGTGCAGTAAAGCCTTTATTAACTTATTTTAATATTGACTTATCAGATCTTTTAGTTTTGGTAGATGATATGGACTCTGTAGTTGGACGTGTACGTTTTAGGAAAAAAGGCTCTTCTGGAGGTCAGCGTGGAATAAAATCTCTTATTATTCATTTGGGGACTGAAGACTGGAAGCGTCTTAAGATTGGTATTGGACGACCTAAAGCAGGTTGGACAGTAGTCAATCATGTCTTATCTCAATTTGATGAAGGAGAGATTGAAGAAGCAAGACAAGGATTGCAAAAGTCGGTTGATGCCGTTGAATATTATATTCAAACAGCAGATTTTGAAAAAACGATGAGTAAATATAATGGATAATCTATGAATATTAGAGAACTTTTTAATAAAAATAGGGAAATTCAAACTTGGCAGTCTGGATTTTCTAAAGGAAAACGAACACTCTTAACAGGATTTTCAGGGACAAATAAGCATTTACTGATGGTAAATGCCTATTTGAATTTTCCAGATAAGTATATTATCATTACAGATAATCAGTATCATGCTAATGAGTTTGTTTTAGAGTTGTCAGAGCTTTTATCAGAAGATTTAGTCCATCAGTTTTTTTCGGATGATTCCGTTTTTTCAGAGTTTGCGATTGCAAGTAAAGATCGAACGGCTTATCGACTAGATGCCTTAAAATTTTTACTAGATCCTGATAAGACAGGATTTTTAATCATTCCTTGGATGGCAATGCGAACGTATTTGCCAAGTTTAGAGAATTTTCAGGAAAGTTATCTCCGATTAGAACTTGGAGATTCTTATCCTTTATTAGAGTTAAAGACCTTTCTTGTCAACTTAGGGTTTGAATCAGTGCAGAGAGTTATGACACCAGGTGAGTTTTCTTATCGTGGAGATATTGTGGATATCTATCCACTTGATTCTGAGTATCCTATTCGCCTAGAGTTTTTTGGTGATGAGCTTGAGAGGATTCGTTCTTTTGATGCAGATAGTCAAAAGTCTTTACAGCAAGTTGATAGTTTAGAACTAAGTCCAGCAAGTGAAATCCTTCTAAAAGCTGAAGAGGTTGACAATGCTGTCAATTTTCTGTCAACTCAAGAAAATAAGCATTTCGAGGACTTGATTGCAACAAGTAAGCACTATTTTTTACACCAGGATATTCGTAAATTTTTAGAGTTTTACTATAAAGAAAAGAACACACTTTGGGATTACTTTCCTAAGCATACACAAATTTTTATCGATGATTTCCAAAAAATAAATGAAATTAATTATAAAATAGAGCAAGATTTAGCTGATTTTATCCTATCGGAAAAAACACTAAGTCGAAATATAGAGGGTCAAACTTATCTGGCAGATAATATTTTAGAGCTTAGAAATCGCCGGTCAATGACTTATTTTTCCAGCTTTCAAAAAGGTTTGGGAAATTTAAAGTTTGATGAGCTTTATGCCTTTAATCAACACTCTATGCAACAGTTTTTCGGACAGATGGAGCTTCTAAAAACAGAAGTTGATCGATTTATTAAGCAAAAGTACAGTCTTGCTATTTCTGGAGATGAGGAAAAGATATCAAAAGCTTTAGAAAATACAGAGATTGACTTTGTTATTTCTAAGGAATCTGAAATTCAAGAAAATAAGATTAATCTTCTGCCTTTAAATTTATCAAGTGGCTTTGTATTTTTAGAAGAAAAGTTTGTCTTAATCACGGAGTCAGAGCTTTTTGGTAAGGTAAGAAAAAAACGACCACCAAGGCTTAATATTACAAATGCTGAGCGTTTGAAAGACTATAATGAGCTTTCTGTTGGAGATTATGTTGTTCATCGTGTGCATGGGATTGGAAAGTATTTAGGTATAGAGACTCTTGAGATTTCTGGCTTACATCAGGATTATTTAAGGATTGAGTACCAAAAAGGTGATACTATTTCTATTCCAATTCATCAAGTGGAGAGTTTAAGTAAGTATTCTGCTGGTGAGGGAAAAATCCCCAAAATTAGTCGATTGAATGATGGCCGATGGAAAAATACTTACAGATCAGCTCAAAAGCAAATTGAGGATATTTCAGAGGATTTATTGAAACTCTATGCAGAAAGACAGGCAAAATCTGGTTTTGCATTTCTCGAAGATGATGAAGGTCAAAAAGACTTTGATGAAGCATTTGGTTATGTAGAAACAGCAGATCAGTTGCGATCTATCCAAGAGGTGAAAAGAGATATGGAACAAGCTCGTCCTATGGATAGACTAGTGATTGGAGATGTTGGATTTGGAAAGACAGAAGTTGCTATGCGTGCAGCATTTAAGGCAATTAACAGTCATAAACAGGTTGCAGTTTTGGTCCCGACAACAGTACTTGCAGAGCAGCATTATCAGACGATGTCTGAAAGATTTGTAGATTTTGGTGTTAATATTGCCGTTCTCTCTCGCTTTCAAACAAAATCAGAACAGGCTGAGATCATTTCTAAGTTAAAAAAAGGTCATCTAGATCTTATTGTTTCAACTCACAGACTTTTATCAAAGGATGTTGAATTTTTAGATTTAGGACTTATTATCATTGATGAGGAGCAGCGATTTGGAGTGAAGCATAAGGAAAGGCTAAAAGAGTTGAAAAAACAAGTAGATGTTCTTACCTTGACAGCGACCCCAATTCCCAGAACACTACATATGTCTATGTTGGGAATTCGTGATTTATCGGTCATAGAAACGCCACCTACCAATCGCTATCCTGTCCAAACTTATGTGATGGAGCAAAATTATGCAGTTATTCGTGATGCCTTATTGAGGGAGATATCTCGTGGCGGTCAGGCTTTTTATGTTTATAATCGTGTGGAGAATATTGAAAATAAGCTTGCTCAATTAGAAGAGCTTATTCCTGAGGCGAGAATTACCTTTATTCATGGAAAGATGTCGGAGTTAGAGCTAGAGAAATCTCTTCTATCATTCATCGCTGGAGAGTATGATTTACTTGTATCTACAACAATTATTGAAACTGGAGTAGATATTCCAAATGCGAACACACTCTTTATTGAAAATGCAGATAAGTTTGGTCTGTCACAGCTTTACCAGTTACGTGGACGAGTGGGACGGACGAATCGTGTGGCTTATGCTTATATGATGTACCAGCCTGAAAAAACTCTTTCTGAAGTTTCTGAAAAGAGACTAGAAGCGATAAAAAACTTTACAGAGTTGGGTTCAGGATTTAAAATAGCCATGCGTGATTTGTCTATTCGAGGTGCAGGTAATCTTTTAGGAGCTGAACAGTCAGGATTTATTGATACGATTGGTTACGAACTTTATTCACAGCTTTTAGAAGAAGCAGTACAAAAAGGGATGGGAAATGAGCAAAAAGAAGAGCGAACAATTTGTGAAATACGAATTCATCTTGATGCTTTTTTACCAGAGAGTTATATCCAAGATGAGCGTCAAAAAATTGAGATTTATAAGCGAATGCATCAGATAAAAAGTCGGGAAGACTATGAACAACTAGATGAAGAGTTGCTTGACAGATTTGGGACTTATCCAGATGAAGTTGCTTATCTTTTAGAAATTAGTTTACTTAAATATTTTGCTGATATCGCCCTCGTTCAGAAAATAGAAAAGTCAGATCGTGATATTTCTGTAATTCTTGATAAAAAGGCTGTTACTTTTTATCAGGCAGATGATTACTTTAAATCCTTAGCAGCTACGCAACTCCAGGCAATGATTGCTGAAGAAAAAGGACAGGTTGTTATAAGATTTCAACTAGAAAAAATGTTGATTTTCTGCTTACAAGAGATATCAAAAGTTTTAGAGGAGTTAGCAAAAAATAAGGTTTCACGTGAAACATAAAATAATAAGAGAAAGATTTTTTCTTTCCTTTATAAATATGTTATAATTTTTCCATGAGACTTGATAAATATTTGAAAGTATCACGGATTATCAAACGTCGTCCTGTAGCAAAGGAAGTGACAGATAAGGGTCGTGTTGAAGTAAATGGAAAAATTGCAAAGGCAGGAAGTTCTTTAAAAATTGGAGACCATATAAAGATTCGCTTGGGAAATAAAATACTAGAAGCCGAAGTTCTCTTACTGACAGAAAATGCACGTAAGGAAGAAGCAGGAAAGATGTATAAAATCATCGATGAGACAAGGCTTAATAGGGAGGCAGAAGGTGAGTAAAGGTAGTCCAAAAGGACGTATCTTGCGTCTAAATAATGATTATACTCAGCAAGAACTTGAAAAGGAAAAGCGATTAAAGATAATGAATTCTCCACGCCGTAAATACTTGGGCTTAATTTTGATTACAGTTGTTATCGTACTTGCAATCCCTACTTTTGAGTTGGTACAGTCTTATCATGAGTTAAAAGAGGCACGTATCGTAGAGACAGAGACACTTTCTTCAAGTAAAGAGGTGGAATATCAAGCCTCAAGTCAATCTGAAATGATAAAAAACTTACAAAATCAAATGTATATGGAAAAATTTGCCAGAAGTAATCCTTACTTTTATACAAAGTCAAATGAAAAAGTATTTACAACACCAAGTTCATCTAATAATGCTGCAATGATAGGAGAAGATGAGTAATGTCAATAAAAGATAGGGTTTTAGAAAATGCTTGAAAAGATTAAATTACTTTCTTTACCTTCTTTATTACTACTGGTGATTTTGATTTCACCAGTATTTTTAACAGGAAAAATACCAATAGAAGAAAAAGAGATTATTAGAAAAAGTCCGACTTACTACACAGTAATTCCAGATAAGGCAGTGAGTTTAAAAGAAATTGATAGCTTCATAGATAAGGAACTGAAGGAAAAAAAATCAGTTATTAAAGAAAAAACACAACTAAAAATAGTAAGTTTAGAAGAGTCTGGGAATAAAAAAATTTTTAAACTTTCTAATGATAGTTATATCCTAGCTTCAAGTGAAAATATAGGCTCAGATGTTATCTTGACAGAGGAAGATATTTCAACAACAGTTTATGTTACAAAGGATGTCAACGTTCTTTACAGTCCTATGACAACTTTTAATTCAGAAGTTTATCAAAAATTATCAGGAAATCAAAGTTTACAGGCTAAAAAACGTGCTGAAACTTACTGGGGGACTTATTATGAAGTTTCTTTTGATCTTGGACGTACAGGCTGGATTGATGCGGATGCAGTTAGTCTCGAAAATCCCAAGTTAACAGCCTTACAAAAGACCTTGACAAAGAAGTATGGCTCAAATAAAAATATCTCTATTACTGTAAAGATACTTGACAAGGACTTTACAGCAACTGTAAACTCTGATAAGATGATTTATTCAGCTAGTCTTTGGAAAATTCCTATTCTCTACTGGACTCAAAAAGAGATAAATGCTGGAAGAGCAGATTTATCAGATAAGCTAAAATATATTCCTGAAGTTAATAATAGCTCAAAAGGAGCTTTTAAAACGAGTGGGACAGGCTCAATGGCTAAAAAAGCAAATAATAAAAGTTATCAACTTTTTGACTTGATTAACAAAACGGCAAAAGAGTCTGATAATGTCGCCTCAAATATCTTGGCTTACTATGAAACAGACATGTTTTCTAAGGATTTTCAAGCAGGAATTAATGAGCAGGCAGGAGCTAACTGGTCTGTAAAAAGTCGTGAAGCAAACTCTACAATGGTTGCAAATACTCTCCAAGCTCTCTATCATGAAGGAGGAGCAAGTTTTAACGCTCTTTTTGAAACCTCATATGATACGAGTCGAATTATGAAAGATTTACCAGATGAGGTTAAGGTTGCACATAAGATAGGAATTACGGATGAAGAAAATCATGATGCGGCGATTGTGTTTACAGATCAGCCTTACATCTTGGTTGTGATGACAACCAATAATCAGTCAGATGAAAAAATTACAGAAATTTCAAATATCGTTTATGAGGCCCTTAAATAATGAAAAAAAATAAGCAAGACTTTTTAAGAATTTCTCAAAAAAAACAATATTTTAAAAAATCAAGCAAAGTTCTTATTGCTTTATCTACAGGTCAAGATTCAATGACTCTTTTTGAATGGCTTTATCAGCTTAGAGAAAAACTCCAGATTGAGATTTCTGTAGCTCATGTCAATCATAAGCAGCGAGAAGCTTCAGAGTATGAAGAAAAGTTTGTCAGAAAAAAGATGACCGAGTTAAAAATTCCGTACTTTATCAGTTACTTCCAAGGAAAATTTACTGAAGATACTGCTCGTAAATTTCGCTATGATTTTTTTGATCAAGTGATGAGAGAAAATGATATCCAAACACTAGTTACAGCTCATCATAAAGGAGATCAGGCTGAGACCTTCTTTATGCGATTGATGACAGGTCGACGATTGAGACACTTGACAGGGATTGAAGAAAGACAAGATTTTTCTATCGGAGAGTTGATTCGACCGTTATTATCATTTGAGAAAAAAGAACTTGATACATCTTTCTTTTTTGAAGATCAGACAAATCATGAAAATGATCATTTGAGAAATCGTATAAGAAATATTTATCTTCCAAGTCTGGAAAAAGAGAATCCACGCTTAAAGTCTGCTCTTGTAGATTTATCAGATGAGATAAAGAAAAGTCAGTACTTGATATCTCAACAGATTGATGCACTTAATATTTTATCAGATAAGATAAATCTTAAAAAATTTCTTTCTCA
This sequence comes from Lactovum sp., assembly GCA_047974165.1. GTDB lineage: Bacteria > Bacillota > Bacilli > Lactobacillales > Streptococcaceae > Lactovum. The sequence continues at coordinate 534 of JBKECB010000034.1, read as the reverse complement.
GTCAGAGGAGTTACAGTATTTTATACTGCAGGCTTATGTTGAAGCTTTTCAAGATTTTCAAGTCCATAAAGGTCATTTTGATAATCTTTTAGCAATCATTCGACGTTCTTCACAATTTGATAAAAAAATAAATAAAGATTATTTTTTCATAAAAAATGATTTTGAATTTTATTTGATAAAGACAAGAAAGAAAAAAAAAGTTCAGATAGCTACTGAAAATCCGAACAATGAGTCTTTTTCATTAGTTTTTTTAGAAGAAAATATGGACTATGAGCTAAGAGCCCGTAAAATGGGTGATTTTATTGTTATAAATGGAGTTAAAAGAAAATTAAAGAAACTTTTTATTGACAAAAAAGTAAGCTTAGAAGACCGTGAAGTCTTTGTTTTATCGGTAGATTCCGAAATTCATGCAATTCCGATTTTAAATATGACTTCAGATTTGAGTCAATCGCTTGAAAATGCTACAATAAAGAAAAGAATTTGGTTAAAAGTAAAGGAAGGTTAAAAAATGTTAGAACAATATATTGAACGTGT
>JBKECB010000015.1:0-12438 GCA_047974165.1 Lactovum sp. | reverse complement strand
GCTAAAGGTTTAGACTTTGAAGTTAATTTAGATTCTATTCAAGAAAATGTCGAAGATTTAGATAAGAAAAATCCTAATGAGAAACCCATTTCGAAAGAAATAATTGATAAAAAAATAGTTTCTGTTTCAAAAATTAAATCAATTTCTTCTCTTCAAAATGATTTAGAAATTAAATCTGTTCATCAAAATCAAGTAAAGAATAAGAAATCTAAAAAAGTAGAGAATTTTAGAAAGAATATAAAAACAGTCGAAGTTTTAAAGAATAAAAAAACTAAGGTAGAAAAACCTAAGCCAGAGATTGATTTTAATCTTGAAAAAGCAAATCAAGTTGAAAAAGCTTCCTTTATTGATTTAGATTTATCTGTAGATACTTCTAGACCTAAAATCGTGTTTGAAGAAACAATGAATCTAAAGGAGACTTTAAAAGACTTTCAAGAAGAGGAAATAAACTTATTTACTGTAAACCTTCCACAACTAGAACATGAAGAACAAGTAAATAATGAAGAAAGTTCTATATTATCTCCAAAAGAAGATATAAAATTAGACTCTAGTCCTTTTGTTGTTAATCTATCGCAGATAAGAAATGAGGAAGTAGAAGAAGCGATAGTTGATAATGAAAAAATATCCCAGCTTGATTCTTCTTTGGAGAAAAAAGAAGAAACTTTAGAAGCTCTAAATTTAGAAGACACTATTCCTTTAGCTGAAATGTTGGAAGATCCGTATGCCTACTTAGATGATGAAGAGCAACTCTTAGATTTTAAACTTGAAGAGGAAGAAGTCTCTGACTTATACTTAAATACAGAGTCTGAAAAATTTGAAAAAGAGAAGATATTTGACTCACGTGTAAATAATAAGTCTAGAGCTAGAGTGAAAGAAATCGACAAGAATATAAGTCTTTGGGGAGAGCCGCGATTGATTTATGGTGATCAAGTTGAAGAAGATGAGCAAGGAAAGATTCGAGCGGAAAATGAACAAGAAATTATTGACCGTGTAAGAGCTGAAATTACTTTAAAGAAGAAAGATAATGTAAGTAAAGTGAGAGAAGAGTTTGAAGCAAATCTAGATAAACTACGTGTAACTTCTGAACAACAAAAAAATAAAAAATTAAAAGAGAAGAAAGAAGGAACAGAAAAAGAAGAGATAAAAATATCTAAAAATAAAAAAGGTTACCGTTCAAGACGTATAAGAAATAAATACAGGCATTAAAAAATCTCATCTCTTAATAGAGATGAGATTTTATTTTTAAAGCTCACTTTGTATGAAAACTTCACGGTCGACAAAGAGTTGCATTTGAAAATAGAATTTTTCAATAATAATAGGATCAGCATTTTTAAAAATATTAGTAGGACGGAGTCCTGAAGCATCTGTAACTGTAAGTTTAAATCCAGTTAAATCAGAGTTAAAAATAATTTTTAAAAGAAATCCTTCACCAGAGTTTGGATTAATTTCAAGAAGTCTTTTAAATTCAAATTGTCCTAACTTAGTAGGGATAAAAGTAACGTCACGTAAGGTGTATTTTTTGATGTTAGGAGAAATAGAATAGTTATATTTACAGTCAGTAAGTTTTTTTTCAGTAACAAAAGCCATTAAAGTATTCCTTTCAATGTTGTAATGAGTGTTTGAATTTCACTAATTGTATTAAGTTCAGAGAGTGAAATTCTTAAATTTTCATGTAATTTTTCTGAATTTAGTCCATAGATAACTTCGAGTACATGACTGGGAGTGATAGTTCCAGCACTGCAAGCAGACCCACTAGAGACTGCAATGCCAGCTAAATCAAGTTGAGTTAATAAAAGGTCATTTTTATGATTAGGAAATCCTAAGTTAATGACATGAGGGAGACTTTCACCAAATTGATTTTTATAAAAGTTAATCTTATTTTTAGATAAGCTTTCTAAAAGAAATTCTTTAAGCTGATAAACTTTATTAAAATTTTCTTTCTGATTTTGACAGGCAATCTCTAATGCTTTGACCATTCCAATAATTGCAACTAAATTTTCAGTTCCAGCACGATGATTAGCTTCTTGAGCTCCCCCATGAATAATAGGATCAAGGTTTACTTTATCAGAGTGATAAAGAAATCCAATTCCTTTTGGACCATGAAATTTATGAGCAGAGGCTGTTAAAAAATCAGCTTTAATTTCTCTAGGAAGAACGGGAATTTTTCCCATAGCTTGAGTGGCATCAACATGGAAAGCAATTTTAGAGGCCTCTAAAATATTTCCAAGTTCTTTAACAGGAAGGAGTTGACCTGTCTCATTATTTGCCATCATAATTGAAACTAAAAAAGTATCTTCTTGAATGGCTGAAAGAATACGTTGACTTTCTAAAATCCCATTAGAATCAGGAGTGACAGTTGTAATGTTAAATCCAAAACGTTCCTCTAGATATTGTAAAGTTTTTAAGACACTTGGATGTTCAATAGAACTTGTAACGATGTGACGTCCTTTATCAGCGTTTGCGAGAGCATATCCAATAAGCGCGTGATTATTAGCTTCTGTTGCTCCTGAAGTAAAACTAAGTGTGTTTGCTGGAACATCAAGGAGATGTGATAAACTTTCTCTTGATTGACGTAAAAGTTTAGAGCTCTCTCTTCCTAATTGATGTAAACTTGAAGGATTTCCAAAATGTTTTTCTAAAATTTTAGAACTTATTTGAATTACTTCTGGGTAAAGTGGAGTAGTTGAGGCATTATCTAAATAAATCATGCGTCGTACTCAAATAATGGAGAAACAGGTCGTCCTTCATGAATTCTAATAATTGCATCGGCAATCAAATCAGAACAACTAATGTATTTAACAGAATTAGCAATAGGGTCTTTAGACTTGACGGAATCAGTGATGAGTAATTCTTTGATAGATGATTGATTTAATCTCTCAGCTGAACCAGGGAGGAACAAACCATGACTTGCACAAGCATAAATTTCAGAAGCACCAGCCAATTCTAAAACTTTTGTGGCATTGCAAAAAGTAATTCCTTCAGTTAAGATATCATCAACAAGAATTGTCTTCTTTCCTTTAACGTCACCAATTAGATAACCATTTTCACGATTTTGCTCGTCTTCTTCTTTATAATCAACGATTGCCAAAGGAGCATCTAAAATACTTGCTAATGATCGGGCACGTTTAATGCCAGAATTTTTAGGAGCAACGACCACGACTTCGTCACCTGTAAGTCCTTTTTCTTTATAGTATTCAGCAAAAAGTGGCATTGTAAATAAATTATCTACAGGAACATCAAAAAATCCTTGAACTTGGATGGCATGGATGTCTAGCATTAAAATACGACTCATTCCTGCTTTTACAAGCATATTAGCACCTAATTGTGCAGTGATAGGTTCACGTGGTGTAGCAGTACGATCTTGACGAGCGTAGCCAAAGTAAGGAACAACAACATTTACAGAATGAGCAGAAGCGCGTTGACAAGCATCTATGGTAATAAGTAATTCCCAAAGATTATCGTTAACAGGATAATTTGTAGACTGAATGATGTAGACATCATGGTCACGAACAGACTCGCCGAGTTCAACATAGATTTCACCGTCTGCAAAATGCTTGGTTGTTAATTTTCCAAGGTGAACACCCGTTTCTTTAGAAATTTTCTTAGCTAACTCTTGGTTTGAGCTGAGGGAAAATAAGAGTAATTTTGGATCTTGATAAACCATACTTTTCTCCTTTTTAATTAAACATTGTAAAAAAATACATGAATTTACTACTTTATTTTATCATCTCCTTTCGTACATTACAAGTTGAAAATGTTATTTTTTATTTAGAAATAGATGACATCAAGCTTAAAAGAATATTTAATTTCTTAAGAGTTAGAAAGAGTTTCTTATTTATGTTATAGTTTTCTAAGCAGATTTAAAAAGAATAAAATTAAAGTATGTTAAAATAGTAAAATAACAGAGTAGAGTTTATGCGTTAAGTGTTGTATGACGGGATGTTGCATACAGACGAAATTACGAGAGTAATGCGGTATAAACTTGCATCCGCTGATAAGGCAATTTCATATTAGGTGAAAAATAAAAGTGGTCCTATCAGTGTACTCAATTAGGAGGACACGATGAAAAAGTTTAAAATAGAGTTAAATCTACAAAAGCTTGTTTATTTGGCTATGCTCATAGCGTTAGGGATTGTACTTTCTCTTTATACAATAGGAACTAATATCTGGCAGATTAATTTCACCTTTATTGTGAATACTTTATTAGGAATTATTGCTGGGCCATTTTTATCTGGAATAAGTTTGGCTGTTCAAGACATTATTTATAGTTTTTTATTTTCAGCTTATGGTTATAATTGGCAGTTTACCTTTTCAGCTGTGATTGTTGGTTTTGTTTATGGACTTTTATTCTATAAAAAAAGGTTAGATATTTCTCGTAAGAATGACTGGATTTACACCCTTTTTGCTGTTACGTTTATTATGTTATTAGACAGTCTTTTCTTTAATAGTCTGTGGGTATCTATTACCTATAAGATGCCATTTGAATTCATTTTAAAGAGTCGATTGCCACTTTTAATACAAATTGTACCCCGGACAGTTATTACCATGCTTATCTTTTCGTCTTTAGATCGTATTCCAATAATTAAAAAAGCTCTCCATCTTTAGGAGAGTTTTTTGTCTTTTTCAATGATTGCAGTGATTGCTTCTATAAGTGTTGCATTAAATGCATGATTTTCAAGTGCTCGTACACCTTCGATAGTTGTACCCCCTGGGCTTGTAACAGAATCGACCAGAGTTTGTGGATGTTCAGAAGAAAGTAAGACATTTTGAGCAGAAGCAGCCACGGTTTCTGCAATAATTTTTAAGGCAAGATTTTTTGAAATTCCGTGCAAGACCCCAGCTCGAGAAAGGGCATCAATGAATAGATAGATAATGGCAGGGCTTGAACCAGCAAGAGCAGAAAAAGCAGAAAAATCTTTTTCTAAAATCTCATGGACTGTTCCGACTTGTAGAAAAAGCTCCTTTGCTTTTTTATAGACTATGTCTGTCACAAATGTATTTTTGACAATCGCAGAAGTTGATTGGCCGATTGCAGCATTGACATTTGGCATGACACGTATAATAGCTTGTTTAGGATTTGTTAAATGATTAAGTTCTTCTAAACTAAAACCTGCAGCAATGGATAATAAAGTTTTTTCTTTATTTAAAGCTGCAGATACTTCCTTGAGTATTTCTGGTAAAATTTGTGGCTTAACTGCAAGAATGATAAGGTCACAAGTTTCAACGAGTTCAGAATTCGAAGAAAGAGCAGTCAGATTAAATTCCTTGGCTTGCTTTTTTGTTTTCTCAAAATCTCTTCCAGAGATAAAAAGGTTAGATTTTTGTTCCAATAAAAAACCTGAAATGATAGCTTGAGACATTTTCCCTATACCGATAAATCCAATTTTCATTCCTTTATTTTAACATAAAAGTAAAATTTTTTAATAAAAATCTCTTTTATCACTTGTTGTAAAATATTATATTTAACTCTTTGTCTGTTATTTTGTATTTTAAAATTTTATCATGAAGCTGTAGTTTAAAAGAAAGGTCTGTTCAAAGATTCCAGCAAGGAGAAATGTAAATAATTATCAGTTATTATGCTATAATTTAGAAGAAGATAAATAAAGAAATGGAGTTCATTATGGAAAAATATGCGATTATTCTTGCAGCAGGTAAGGGAACTCGGATGAAATCAGAGCTACCTAAAGTTTTACATAAAGTTGCGGATAAAGCAATGCTAATACAGGTCTTAGATAATTTTTCAGCTCTAAAATTAGATAAAACATTCGTTGTTGTTGGATTTGGTTCAAATCAGGTACTTGAGGTTTTGCCAGAACACACACAATGGGTTGAGCAAACTGAGCAAAATGGAACGGGACATGCTGTTTCCATGCTTCGCCCTCTCTTATCTCAAGCTTATGGAACAACAATTGTAGGCTATGGAGACATGCCTTTGATTACAAAAGAGAGCTTGTCAGAATTAATGGATTTTCATGAAAATGAAAATGCAGCTGTAACTGTCTTGACGGGGATTACAGAAAAACCTTTTGGATATGGTCGTGTTATTCGTGAAAATGGTCAATTAACTCGTATTGTTGAAGAAAAAGATGCAAATTCTGAGGAGAGAAAGATTCAAGAGGTAAATACAGGAGTCTATGTTTTTGATAATCATAAACTTTTTGAAGCTTTGTTAAATTTAAAAACGGATAATTCTCAAGGGGAGCTTTACTTAACAGATGTGATTGAAATTTTGAAAAATCAAAATGAAAAAGTTTTGGCTTATCCGCTTGAAAATTTCTCTGAAAGTTTAGGAGTTAATGATCGTGTTCAGTTAGCTGAAGCAGAGAAAATTCTCCGTATGCGAATTAACAAAAAACATATGGAAAATGGTGTGACTTTACTAGATCCTGAAAATACTTATATCGGAGCTGGAGTTGATATTAAATCAGATACAATAATTGAAGGAAATGTAACAATTAAAGGAAAGACAAGTATTGGGCATCATTGTTTAATTACTTCTGGATCTCGCATAGAGGATTCCATAATCGCAAGTCGAGTAAAAATTGATAATTCAACTGTGGAAAGCAGTAAGATGGATTTGGATTCAACATGTGGTCCTTATGCACATTTGCGTCCTGGAACTATTCTTCACGAAGAGGTTCATGTAGGAAATTTTGTTGAGGTAAAAGCATCAAGCTTAGGTAGAGGAACAAAAGCTGGACACTTGACTTATATTGGAGATGCAACTGTAGGTGAAAAAGTCAACTTTGGAGCAGGGACAATTACAGCTAATTTTGATGGGAAAAATAAATTTAGAACTGAGATTGACCATTTTGCATTTATTGGGTCAAGTTCAACATTGATTGCTCCTCTTCATATTGGAAAAAATGCAGTAGTTGCAGGAGGTTCAACGATTACAAAAAATGTTCCAGAGAATTCTCTTTCTATTGGTCGGGCGCGACAAGTGGATAAGTTTGGTCTTGCTAAAAAGCTCCCACATTATAAAGGACAGTAAAGATTTTAGACAGAGAAGTTGCTTCTTTTCTGTCATTTTTTAATATTAAAAATAAGTATAAGCAAAGGATAAAAAAGATGGATTTTGAAGAAAAAACAGTGACACGAACTGAAATTTTTAAAGGAAAAGTTATTGAACTTGTGGTTGATGAGATTGAACTCCCAAATCAATTAGGGAGAGCAACACGAGAACTTATTTTTCATCCAGGAGGAGTTTCTGTTTTAGCAATTACTCCAGAAGATAAAATTATTTTTGTAAAACAATTTCGTAAGCCATTAGAAAAAATGATTTATGAAATTCCAGCAGGAAAGCTTGAACTAGGAGAAAATAAAGATCTACTCACTGCGATGTCAAGAGAACTAGAAGAAGAAACTGGTTATAAGGCAGGAAAGCTTGAAAAGTTATATACTTTTTATATTACACCAGGATTTGCAAATGAGATTCATCATTTATTTTTTGCTTCAGACTTAGAGAAATTAAAAAATCCAAGGCAAGGTGAGGCAGAGGAATTTCTAGAGCTTTATGAATTTTCTTTTGATGAAGTACAAAAGCTTATCCAAACAGGAGAGATTGAGGATGCTAAAACTCTAATTGCAGTTCAGCAGTGGGAATTAATGCGATTGAAGGCAGAAAGTAAGTAAGATAAATGGCAAAAAAACCTTTATTGACAGATGATATTGTAAATCAAGCAAGGCAAGGACGTCATCGAGTTGAAGAAGAAATTCGACGTGGACTTAAAGAAGACACTGAATTAGCTGAAAAATATGATAAGATGGAACGTGAACAGAAAAAGCAACATGTTTATAAATCACGTCGAATTGAAAATCAAAAAACGAAAGTTCGAGGAAGATTTCTTCTTCGTTACTTATTTATTTTATGGGCTATTTTAATAGCGATGATTGCTTGGATTATTTTTAGTCCATGGAGTTAAAAAGAGTAAGGAGAGTAGATGAAAATTGGTGTTATTTGTGCAATGGAAGAAGAATTACGAGTTTTAGTTGAAAATTTAGATTTTTCTGCGAAAAAAACGCGACATGGCTTCATCTTCCATACTGGTTCGATTGGACGTCATGACTTAGTTCTCGTTCAGTCAGGAATTGGTAAGGTGATGTCAGCAATTTCTGTAACCTTGCTTTGTCAACTTTTTAATGTGGAAGCAATTATTAATACTGGTTCTGCAGGTGCTTTAGATAGTCGTTTAAAGATTGGTGACTTGGTTATTGCTGAAAAATTAGCTTATCATGATGTAGATGTGACTGCTTTTGGTTATAAATATGGGCAAATGGCTGGTCAAGATCTTTTTTATAAGTCAAGCCGTTATTTTATTGCAGAGTTAAAACGAGTAACGAACTTTCCACAAGATAATATAAAAGTGGGCTTAATTACAAGTTCAGATAGTTTTATTGCAAGTCCAGAAAAAGCTGAGGAAATTCGATCTTATTTTCCTGAAGTTCTAGCAGTTGAGATGGAAGGAGCAAGTGTTGCTCAAGCAGCAAAATCTTTAAATAAGCCTTTTCTAATTATCCGAGCGATTTCAGATACAGCTAATCATGAGGCAAATATTAATTTTGATGAATTTATTTTAGAAGCAGGTAGGAAATCTGCCTTACTTTTAATAAAGTTATTAAAGTCTATGATATAAAAAAGAGCAGTTTGAGTTAAAACTGCTTTTAATTTTCTTGATAACGGCAAAGTTGAATTGCCAGAAAGATAAGAAAGATAGATGAAATACTTGTACTGATGATATTTTGATAGGATTTTTGGATAAACTGTGATGTTAAAACAGAAGTTGATAGATTAGTCAAATATGAGGGGAGATAAACTCCAAAATCAAAAATATGAAAAATAGGCATGAAGATAACGATACTGAATGTTAAGACCATTGCAAGTGTTAGATTTCTTGAAAAACTACTGAAAAAGTTACAGAGACAAATAATAAAAATAAAGTAAAGATAAAATAAACTAAAAGAGAGAAAGGAATGAGACAACCAAGCTTTTTCAAATAAAATTAAGTTATATAAAGAAAAGGTAGCAATAGATAAGCCAAAGATAAAGGTAAAAATGATAATCTGGCTTATTAGTTTGGATAAAATGAACTCAGTTTTTGTGACCTTATGATTAAATAATGTTGCAAGCTGTCCCTTTTTTCGTTCATTTATTAACTCAGGGATAAAAAGAATGATGAGAATAAATAGGCCAATTTGTCCTAAGTTTTTAAAAAATTGTAGATAGCTATCTAAAAGAGTAACTTTAGCTGAGTTAATAACTAAATCGTCAGCAACCAACTTTAGGATTTCAGGCATATAATAAGCAAGGACAGGGCTAGAAAAAGCGAATAAAAGAAAGACAATGCTTAAGATAAGTATTTTTTTAGAACGCCAAAGAGACAGTAAGTCTTTTTTTAAAAGTACAGAAATATTTTTCATTTCTTTTTAGCCTCACTTTCTTTTTCAAATATCTCAGTCATGAAAATATCTTCTAAAGTTACCTGCTCATGGTTAAGAGAATTGATTTGTATGTCTTCTTTTAAAAGGCAGTTAAAGATCTTTTTTTGTAAATCAATAAGATTAAGTTCGAGATTACTAATTGTGATTTCTAGTTGCTCAAGATTTATTAAAAGTTGAGAATTATCAAAAGTTTGACTGAAAGTTAAAAGATCTTTTTCATTTATAAATTCAATTTTTATACTTTTTTTAGAAAAATGTTTTTTTAATTCTGAAAAAGAGCCATCAAGGAGTTTTTTCCCTTTATGAATCATAATAATCTGATCAGATACACGCTCAACATCACTAATGATATGTGTGGAGAATAAAATTGTCATTTTTCCTTTTAGATTTTCAATTAAATCAAAAACAGCTTTTCGACCAATAGGATCCAGTGCTGAAACAGGCTCGTCTAAAAGTAAAATTTTAGGTTCAGAAATAATATTGGCTGCAATCCCGATACGTTGTTTCATTCCACGTGAAAAGCTAGAAATTCTTTTTTTACTAAAAGGTTCAAGACCAACCTGTTCAAGTGTTTTTGTAGTTCTCTCCTCAATGTTATCCAATTGATGGAGCTTACAAATAAATTGAAGGTATTCTCTAGCTGTCATATAAGCATAACTTTCAGGCTTATCATGAAGAAATTTAATAATTCCTTTAGAGTCGGGATGAGAGATGTCTTTTCCAAAAATTTCAATTTTTCCTTTGTCAGCTGGAATTAATGCATTTAAAAGTTTAAATGTTGTCGTTTTTCCTGCACCATTAGCTCCTAAAAAACCACAAATTATATTTTCTTCAATGCTAAAAGAAAGTTGGTCAATTACTTTCTGTTGCTGAAAATTCTTCTCTAAATTTGTGACATTAATAGCTTTCATTTTTTCCCTCTAAAATAAGATAAAGAATAGGCCCAATTAAGTTAATTACACAAATAATAAATCCCCAAATAATTTTATTGAAATATTGTGTTTTTGGAGATTTTAATAAATGAAATAAACTGTAAAACATGAGTCCAAATTGAATGAGGGCAATAGGAATAATAAGTAAAAATAATTTTGAATCCATAAACATAAAGTTCCTTCCCATATTTTTTATGCTATTATAAAGTATATCATAATTTTAAAGATTAAATGAATTTTCTGAAAAGTATAGAAAATATATGGTATAATTAAAAAATATATATGAGAAAGGTATTATAATGACAGAATTATCACACACTTTTACACAAACGTTTTATAACAACTTTGCATCAAACCCTAAGTATCGTGCAGTTGAAAATGCAGCAACAAAAAATGGTTTATTGAATGCTTTGGAATGTCGAAGTTCACATGCTAATAATATTGCAGAATTTTCAATCGATCTTACAAAAGATCCAGTGACTAATCAAAAACAATCAGGTCGTTGCTGGATGTTTGCTGCGATGAATACGATGCGTCATAAAATTATTTCAGATTATAAATTGAAAGATTTTGAATTTTCTCAAGCTTATACTTTTTTCTGGGACAAATATGAAAAATCAAACTGGTTCTTTGAGCAGATAATTCAAAATCCTGAGATGGATGATCGTAAATTAAAATTTCTTTTAAACATGCCTCAAAATGATGGAGGACAATGGGACATGATGGTCGCAATTTTCCAGAAATATGGTGTCGTTCCAAAAGAAATCTATCCTGAATCAGTAGCCTCCTCAGCTGCGGGAGAGTTAAATGTTTATTTGAATAAACTTCTACGTCAAGGAGCTGAAAAACTTCATTTGGCGATAGAAAAATCAGAGGATGTTGAAGCTTTACGTGTAGAACTTTTACAAGAAATTTTTAATTATCTTGCAGTAACTTTAGGATTGCCTCCTCAAACATTTGACTTTGCATTTAGAGATAAAGAGTCTAAAAACTTTAAGACTTTCTCTGGAAGTCCTAAAGAATTTTATGATCAGTATGTTGCAGTTGATTTAGATCAATACGTTTCAGTTATTAATGCACCAACAGAGGATAAGCCTTATAATACAAGTTATACTGTTGAATTTTTAGGAAATGTTGTAGGAGCTAAAGAAGTAAAACATTTAAATGTTGAAATGTCACGTTTAAAAGAGTTGGCTATTAAACAAATGCAAGCGGGAGAAACAGTTTGGTTTGGATGTGATGTGGGTCAGCTTTCAAATAGAAAAGATGGTTTACTTACTCTGGATGCTTATGATTTTGAGTCATCTTTGGATATTAAGTTTACACAAGATAAAGCCTCACGTTTAGACTATGCTGAATCATTAATGACACATGCAATGGTTCTAACAGGCGTTGATTTAAATGAAAATGGACAGTCAACAAAATGGAAAGTTGAGAATTCATGGGGAGAAGATGTTGGGAAAAAAGGTTATTTTACTGCATCTGATCTTTGGATGGATGAGTTTACTTACCAAATTGTTATTAGAAAAGATTTACTTAATGAACAAGAACTCACAGCTTATGAGACGGAGCCAATTAGCTTATTACCATGGGATCCGATGGGGGCTCTTGCTTAAAAATTATACAAAAAGTAAAGTGTAAAAATTGTATAATATAGTAAGTAATTTTATAAGTAAATAAAAGCTATATTTTTGTTCAAAAACCTTATGAAGCAATAACCATCAGTGTTTATAATAGATAGTTATTTTTAAAACTACTCAATACTTTTAAAAAATATTGACAATTTTTTAAATTTAATATATACTATTATTAGTAAATAGAAAGGGGAATAAAATGAGTATTTTGAATTTTGTATACAGCGTTATCGCTCAATTCTTTACATTCTTTGGTGTTAAATAATAGACACTAAGTATCAATAGCCGGATATCTAATAATTTTTTAAATTTATTAGCTATCTTTTAAACTATAAATTAAAGAAAGGAGTCTATTAATGAGTATTTTAGAATTTGTATACAGTGTTGTTGCTTCATTTTTCAATTTCTTCGGTATCAAATAAGAATTAGGA